>JBFMDL010000001.1:0-87825 GCA_040753635.1 Nitrospirota bacterium
GCCTCGCCGCCTCAGTGATACCCTTTCTCATAGGTGGTGTCTCCTCCTTTTGTTGATTTCCAGTTCAACAACATATTAGGATACACCGCCTTTTATCTATTTACACACTTTTTGATTATATCCCCATAGGGACAAGAACAAGATTCACTGCGTATTCATATGAATTAGGCTCTGTATTCGGGCTTATGTTCATAGTGTTTGCTGTTCTTTGTCTCAGATCTCATAACGTAAGGAGTCTCATCAAAATAAGGATGGACAACGGCGCTGAGTTCTGCGGAGGCAGCGAAAGAAAGCTAAAGCAGTGGAATATGATACTATCCGCTTTAGGGGTAATACTTGAAGCTATACCAGCCGGAGCAAAGCATCTGATGGCAGTTGTGGAGAACTCCCACAGGGATGATGACGAGTATTTCCTGATGATCCATGCAGAAAGATGCAACAACACAAAGACATTCCTGTATAAAGCACAACAGTGGCAGGATACCTGGAATTTCTATAAGCCAAGCCACGGCAAGGGTATGAACGGTTTAACCCATTATAGGAAACTAAGAAAATCTAAAAGCGCCATCAATTCTCATGTGCTGAGGTTCCCTGTTGTGCTGATGGAGGACTTGCTTAAAGCAGCAGGAATAATTACTATGTTCCTGAAACTAAATCAGACTGGTAAATATGTCCCTACCAAGTGTCTTTGTCAGTCACATTTTGTTTATTCCTCGCTCAGGTCATCCTCTTTCGGAGTACGAAGCTGGGTTACTGCACCTGCGGCCTCAGGGGCCGATAGGGGTTCCGGCAGCAGGTGTCGCGGCATAAAAACCTTGTTGGCAATAAGCGTAGGGATCACAGCACTGCCGATAACAGTCGCCACCAGAAACGAATATTGCCCTTCGGTCACGATTCCGTGTGAGTATCCATACAGCGCGGAGATTGTGCCGAATGTGAGGCCGGTAGACATCATCAGGGTGTAATACCAGCGTTCATTCTTTTCCTTGCGGAATATGCCGATAAACGGATAAAGGCCGAAGATCTTGAATGTCGTTTTCCCTGCAAAAAGTGCCAGAAAGACCAAAGGCGCTGATATAAGAGCGGGCAGCGAGACAAGAGATCCCGCCCGGATGAAATAAAACGGGGTCAAGAAGCCGACAGTCAAGGTGCGAAGACGACGTATAAAAAATGTGTCCCTGGAAGCGGATTCGGCAAGTATCATCCCGATGATGTAAGCAGGCAACACAGCCTCGCTTCCTGACCAGAAAGCAAGAGACCCAAGCGAAAAGAGAACGAAGAGGATCCATTTGGTTCTGATCGCAGCCGTCCGGTGAGCATAGAGTTTTGTCAGTCTTGTCGTAATTAAAGGCAAGAGAAAGAAGGCGACCAGACTGACTCCGACAAAAACAGCGGTTTTATAAGTGAAAGGCGCAAACAGAAGGCCAAGCGCAATTACCGTGCCGAGGTCGTTGATAAAACAAGCGCCAAGAATGCCTTTGCCAAACTCTGTCCGGTTAAAGCCTGTCTCAAGCATCACCGCATAAACTACCGCCATTGAAGTGGTGGACAATGCAACGCCGGCAAGCCAGCTCGCCCTGCTGTCCCAGCCCAGGAAATACCGCGCTGTCAGGGCGCAGCCCAAAAACGGCGCAAGAAAACCGACAAGACCTACGAAGGAAACTTCCTTAAGTTTTGTCCTTATCGCCTCCGGTTCTAATTCTGCTCCGGCCAGAAAGGTCAGGATGACAGCTCCGGATGAAGCGAGAAACTTCAACCACTCCTGGTTTGCTCCTAAGGCATTGGATCCCAAATAACTTTCTGCAATTGCAGCGGCCCCAACGCCAATACAGATCTCCATAAGTGCTATGGAGACTCTTAAATGGCTGGCGAGCACAGTGGAAATAATGGCAAGAAACAACCAGATAGAGGCGGTCGTGAAAACCTCTTGCATGGAATTCCTCCTTTAAACTACGATTTATGCGCAGGCCGATCTTTATTGGATGTTCATTTCATAAAAACTAAGAGCCTGCAAGATAGGAGTTATCAACTGCGATAAAATCGAAGCGTTTAATGGCGAACTCCATCGCCGATTAAAAATATCAAAATGAAGGGGTTTATGTCAATTATTTCTTTAAGACATGCCTTTTACGCTCCAATTTGCGGGGTTTTTCTCAGTTTCACTTTTCCGGTACTTTTCCCTTTTGCAATCTCTCTGATTTCCTGTATTTTCATCTCCTTAACATCCTTCCCTCTATTGGTCAACTATGCCTTAACAACCAGGACACCGCAAGCTGCATGGCCAATAACCTTTTCTGTTGTGCTTCCCATAAGAAGTTTCCTTAGTCCCGTTTTCCCATAGGTACCCATAACTATCAAGTCGACAGCCCTGCCCCCTGCTGTCTCAACGATAACCTCGTAAGGCTTGCCGATAGGTGTTAATGTCTCTACTTGTATGCCATCCTTTTTCGCCATCTCAACGATTCTACCGACATTAACTTCTGCTTAACGCAGTTCGGCTTCCGAGCGTGCTACAGAAACGGCGATAATATTGCTTCCACAGCGTTTAGCGATCCCAAACGCCTCGGAGGCCGCTGCGGCGCTGTGTTCCGAACCGTCTGCGGCGACTAATATATTCTTGCATTCAATCCTGGCAGCACGCGGGACAACGAGAACCTTGCAGGGCGCGTAACCGATAACTTTTGCAGCCACCTGTCCCATCAACACCTTCATCAATCCGCTGCGGCCACGTCTTCCTATGACTATCATGTCAATCTTTTTCTCGGCAGCTTCATCCACTATGAGCCGATAAGGATCGTCCCCATGAAGAAGGACCCCCTGGCAGGATAGCCCCTCTTGCGATGCCCGGCTCTTCATAGATTCAAGGTATTTTATTGCTTCTTCCTCTTCTTTCTGAAAAACATTAGCTCCGATAGTCTCATATTCCGGATTTGTCTCCATGACCGAAACGATATACAGGCTGCTTGAACACTGCCTTGCGAAATGTATTGCCTCTCTTATGGCCCCTTCGCTGAATACGGAACGGTCCGTTGCTATAAGTAATTTTTCGAGTTTTGATATAGGACAGAGCTGCGCTGAGTTCATGAATTCTCCTTTCTTGTATCTATAACCTTAAATTATTCCTTTGAATTCCGCATTATATTTATTTATTACACCATATTTAAAGTCATTTGAGAAGAAGAATAGCAAGCTGATGTCAAGTTGTAATTATTAATTAATATATTAATTATAACTTGATTTTTAATGAATTGTTATTTAAAGTAGATACGTTTATATTTTACAGGCGGTTTCATCGAAACTGAAATAAATATAGGAGGTGTAATTTATGAAATGTGGGAAATTTTTAAATGAGAAGTTTACAAGGAGGGGTCTTTTAAAGAGCGCAGGCATACTTACAGCAGGAGTAGCAGGAATATCTACTGTAACATCAGGAGGGCTTAGTCTTTTATCAAATGCAGATGCAAAGATTGCTTCTACAGAAACCTGGCCGTGGCCATATGTAAAACTTGACCCTCAAAAAACAGCGGAAATTGCTTATAACGAATGGTACAGGGTATTCTGCGGTGCTGCAGTTATAAGCAGTGTTTTCAGCCAACTCAGGGAAAAGGTCGGAGAGCCTTACACTTTGATTCCTATTGATGCCTTTACCTTTCTTGAGGGCGGTATGTCAGGCTGGGGTACCATATGCGGTTCAAATGCCGGAGCAAACATTGTCACGAATTTGATAATAGGCCCCAGGACCAGTGGCACAGAGGACGGTATGCTTATGGGAAGCGAAATATTGCACTGGTATTCAGAGGCCGCCATGCCAACATATACTCCTAAAGACCCAAGGGTTAAGTCAGAAATACCCAAGACTACAAGCGATTCACCACTTTGTCATATATCAGTAGGCAAATGGATGAAGGCAGCCGGGAAAACGCTATCAAGTCCAGAAAGACGGGACAGATGTGCACGCGTTACAGCAAGTGTGGCCTTTTACCTCTCAGAGTTGTTAAATGCATGGAAAGACGGTAAATATAATACGAAGGGAACTATACCGTCAAAAGCCTATGGTATTACTGCACAGAATAACTGCATGGATTGTCATGGGTCAAACATACCGGCACCACCGTCATCGAAAAAATAACTTATCTGAACCCCAAACATCAGCATTATTTCTTATTTAAATTCAGGGAGGGCGAGGATTTGCTCTCGCCCTTTTTTGAGTGCAATTATTTTATTGTCAGAAAAACAATGATTAGCAGGATCCCAATGCCCGAAAACAGGCCGTAGAAGCGTGCGCCCGATAAGCATCTCATCAGATAAAGGCGGGCAGTCTCAATATGCCCCGTCGATTAATTATGTTGATGAGGTATTCGGGCATCATAAGCAACCATTGGAACAGAGTTCGCTATGAATTAAGCGGGTTAAATCTTTACTTCGGCCTTCATAACGATCGTCTGGTAGCCTTCCCGGCCAAGTTGATCGGCTATTGAAACTGCGCTGTTGAAATTATCAAAATTCCCTATCCGCACCCTGTAGTATTTTACGCCCTTTACGTCCGCTTCCTGGATATATACGTTTTCGTATTTAAGATTCAGACCGGCCTTGAGTCTTATCGCATTGATACCTTCAGTAAAGGAGCCGACCTGGATAGCGAACGGCCCTGTCTTTTCAACGGTCTGGACATTTACATTTTTTATGTACGAATCGTCCCTGCCGGCAACCTCAAGCAAGACCCTTCCGGTCCCGGGTCCGATGAGGCCGATCTCTTTTGCGCATGCGTATGAAAGGTCTATGTCCCGCCCCTCGACAAAAGGCCCCCTGTCATTGACAGTGCATTCGACAGACCTGCTGTTGGAGATGTTCGTGACTTTCAATCTCGTTCCGAAAGGATATTCCCTGTGCGCGCATGTGTTTGCATACATATTGAAAGTCTCACCGGATGAGGTCGGTCTGCCCTGGAAGTCAGGGCCATACCAGGAGGCAACAGCATGGGTCTTTTCGTAAGCGGTCTTTGGATAAGATTCATATCTTACGGTCGAACATGAAGAAATAAAAAAAAGACTGAAGAGTAATGCGTAACAAGCAACAAGCAGCCTTAGATCTGAAAAAACTGATACCCTGTTTTTAAACTCGTTACCCGTCACTCGCAGCTCGTCACTATAATATATACCTGCTCAGATCCTCATCTTTCACAATATCTATTAATTTTTCGCGCACATATTTTCTGTCGATTCTGAGCTCTCCGTTTTTTCTTTCAGGCGCTTCAAAAGATATATCCTCAAGAAGTTTTTCGAGTATGGTATGAAGTCTTCGCGCTCCTATATTTTCGGTCTTGTCATTTACAAGCGCAGCAATTTCGGAAATTTCATCAATGGAGTCATCCGAAAAATCAATCCGCACATTTTCTGTAGAAAGCAAGGCCGTATATTGTTTTATTAATGCATTATGAGGTTCTGTAAGTATTCTTGCGAATTCCTCTTTGCCGAGCGGATCCAGCTCAACTCTTATCGGAAATCTGCCCTGAAGCTCCGGTATGAGGTCCGACGGCTTTGTCATATGAAAAGCCCCTGATGCAATAAAAAGTATATGTTCTGTCTTGACCGATCCATATTTAGTCGTCACTGTAGATCCCTCTACTATCGGCAGGAGGTCGCGTTGAACACCTTCCCTCGACACATCAGGTCCGTGACCATGTCCCTTGCTCGCAATTTTATCTATCTCATCTATAAATATTATTCCTGACTGTTCGACCCTTTCCACGGCTTCTTTTGTGATTTTATCCATGTCAATGAGTTTGTCCGCCTCATCCTTTTCGAGTATGATCAATGCCTCCGGTATCTTCACCTTTTTTCTTTTGGCCTTCTCAGGCAGAAGATTGCCGAGCATGGATTTCAGGTTTATCTCTATCTCTTCAAGACCCGCGTTCGATATCACGCCAAAAGGCATTATTTTTTCCTTTACGTCTATGTCAACGTACCTTGCATCAAGCTTTCCGTTTCTCAGTTGTTCCCTGAGTCTTTCCCTTGTTTCCCTGTTCCTTTCTCTTTCTGTCTCGTCCATCTCAGCGGACCTTAACATGCCGGACATCCTTGGCTGCGGCAATAAAAGATCAAGCAGTCTCTCCTCCGCGAGATGCTTTGCCTTTTCTCTTATCTTATCAAGGTGTTCATTTTTAACCATATTTACAGATATCTCCGTGAGGTCCCTGATCATTGATTCCACATCACGGCCGACATAACCGACTTCGGTAAATTTTGAGGCCTCAATTTTTAAAAAAGGCGCACCGGCAAGCCTCGAAAGTCTCCTTGCGATCTCTGTCTTGCCAACCCCGGTAGGTCCTATCATTATAATGTTTTTTGGGAGCACCTCGTCCTTGAGGTCAGGGGAAAGCATCTGTCTTCTCCACCGGTTCCTTAAAGCTATTGCCACAGCTTTCTTAGCCCTGTTCTGGCCGATTATATATTTGTCAAGTTCTTCTACAATTTTTCTTGGTGTAAGATTGTCCATTTTAAGTCAATTCCTCTATAGTTATGTTTTCGTTTGTATAAATACAGATATCAGAGGCGATCTTCATGGCTTTCTCTATTATATCTGTCGCACTCATATCAGTGTTTTCATACAGAGCCCTTGCCGCTGCCTGTGCATAAGGCCCTCCCGATCCAATTGCTGCAATGCCCTGCTCGGGTTCAATCACATCACCGTTCCCGGATATTATGAATGTATGCTCTTTATCGGCAATTATCAGAAGGGCTTCGAGCTTGCGGAGAATCCTGTCGGTCCTCCAGTCCTTTGCAAGTTCAACCGCAGCCCTTGTTATATTGCCCCTGTAAGATTCCAGTTTTCCTTCGAATCTTTCGAACAACGTGAAAGCATCTGCTGTAGCGCCCGAAAAACCGGCTATGACTTTATCTCCATACATTTTTCTTATTTTTTTAGCATTCTGTTTGAGTACGGTATTACCCATGGTAACCTGGCCGTCGCCGCCGATGGAAACCATGTCATTACGCCTTACACACAGTATGGTTGTTGCATGAAACATCGCCGCTCCTTTTTTGTTTATTTTATATCTTACAGGAAACCTGCGCTGTCTGTCATTACTTTATGCGATTTAATGCGATTTAAACTTCTGCTTATGCAGGGATTATCCAAATCCACCATCAACTTTGCGAGGGAACGCATTCGAACGGTTTCAGCGGGCCGTTTTGCCTCACCATCCAGGTGAGGCGGCCCGGTGCACCGGAGCGAAGCGGGAATGAGAGAGAATGACGTTCTCTCGCCTATGGCGCTTTTTTGATGGCGGATTTGGGATTATATAATGATTATCCGCAAACCATGGATTAGGAAGGCATCTTTTATTCGCTGTCATCATCCTTGTCCGACATCGGATGCGCCTTGTCATAAATGTCCATCAGGTGTGTTATATCTATATGTGTATACTTCTGGGTCGTTGATAAAGAGGAATGCCCGAGGAGTTCCTGAATTACTCTCAAATCAGCTCCCGCCTGAAGCAGGTGCGAGGCAAAAGAGTGTCTTAATGTGTGAGGTCCCACCGTGCCGTTTATGCCGAGCATCCTTGCATATTTAACCACTATTCTTCTTATACCCCTTTCAGAAAGCCTTTCATCCCTTCTGTTTAAAAACATTGTGTTGTTTTTCTTCTTGAGAAGCATTTTTTCGACCATATATGATTTTATCGCATCAATAGCCTTTGAACCTACAGGCAGTATGCGTTCCTTTTTGCCTTTGCCCCTGACTTTTACAAGTCCCTCTTTTGTATTTATATCATCGTTGTTAAGCCCGGCAACCTCACTGACCCTCAGACCGCTTGAGTATAATAGTTCGAGTATGGCCCTGTCCCTGACAGGTATGAACCCTATGCCTTCGGGTTTTTCCACAAGGGAAAAAGCGTCATCCACTGAAAGGAACCTTGGTAATAATTTTGACGTCTTCGGGCTTGAAACAAGTTTTGCAGGGTTGGATTTTATGTATCCTTCCCTGTACATAAACTTCAGGAAAGACCTTACAGTTGCAAGCCTTCTGCCTACAGATGTCTTGTTCAATCCGTTTTTAATCTGCTGCGCCACGAAGCTTCTCACATCTATAAGATCGATATCTTCCGGCTTTTTCTTAATCCATGCGCTGAATTCCTCAAGGTCTTTTCTGTAAGCCCTGAGTGTATGTTTTGATGCGTCCTTCTCGACCTCAAGGTAACGCATGAACTTGTCAATCTGATTCTTCATGGCAGTAAACAGAAATCCAAAATTAAACCCGCATAGTTATCTGTCATTGTCCCGAATGCCTTCGGGATCCGCAATCCTTCCCAAAAAGAAAGATCCCCCGCCTGCCTATCCATTTATCCTCTCCAGATATTCTGCCCAATCCCGGATCGCCTTTTCGGCAATAATCTTTCTCCTGTGCTTCTTATCCCTTATTTTCTCCGCCCCCCCGGTAACAGGGAACAAACCGAAATTTATATTGCTGGGCTGGAAATATCTGCTGTCCGATTCTGTAATATGTCTGATTAAAGCGCCGTGCGCTGTTGTTGCAGGGACATCGATCATGCTCTCGCCTTTAAGCGCTGAAGAGGCGTTTATGCCTGCTATTAGACCCATCGCCGTTGATTCGATGTAACCCTCGACCCCTGATATCTGTCCGGCAATAAATAAATTTTTTTTATTTTTAAGCGACAGGTCCCTGTTCAAAAACAGAGGTGAGTTTATAAAAGTATTACGGTGGATTGAACCATATCTCAGGAATTCAGCATATTGAAGGCCGTTGATCATGCTGAATATCCTCTTCTGTTCAGGCCGCTTCAGCCTTGTCTGAAACCCCACCATGTTATAGGCTGTCCTTTCCTTGTTTTCAGTCCTGAGCTGCACAACCGCATAAGGCTCTTTGCCGGTTCCGGGCTCCGGCAATCCTACGGGTTTCATCGGACCAAATCTGAGGGTGTCTACCCCCCTCGACGCCATTACTTCAATGGGCATGCAGCCCTCAAAAACTCTTGTATCTTCAAAACTTTCAGGAGTAACTCTGTCGGCTTCGATAAGGGCATTATAAAAATTCAGATATTCCTCTTTTGTCATCGGGCAGTTCAGGTAGTCGTCTCCTCCCTTGCCGTATCTTGACGCTCTGTAAACCTTTACGTTTTCGATGGATTCAGCAGAGATAATCGGCGCAATGGCATCATAAAAATAGAGATGGCATTCTCCTGTAAGCCTGGATAACTCGTTTGTGATGGATTCAGAGGTGAGAGGCCCTGTTGCAATTATAGACATTGTATCCGGCAATTCTTTGCATTCCTGTCTCACTATAGTGATATTTTTGTTGGTTGATATTTTTTCCGTAATAAAATCTGAAAAAAGATTCCTGTCGACAGCCAGCGCCGACCCTGCAGGGACGCTTGATGCATATGCAGCCTCCATTATGAGGGAGCAGGCCATGGAAAGCTCTTTTTTCAAAAGTCCGGGAGCGGTATATATGTCGTTGGACCTGAGGGAATTGGAACATACAAGTTCGCCGAGCATTCCCGTCTTGTGGGCTTCGGTCGATTTCTTCGGTCTCATCTCGTACAACAAGACCTTAACCCCTCTTTTTGCCGCCTGCCACGCAGCCTCAGAGCCGGCGAGCCCTCCGCCGATAATAATCAATTTCTCAGACATGATTTATTATCATTGCTGTCCAAAATAATTTCAAATATGGATAAGAAGGCGGGATGTCGAGGAAACAGAATAACGACACCCTGAAAATCAATCCACAAACAATTACGAAATAACACAAATACAGAGTTATCGTTAATGCGTTTATTTAACAAAGTCGGGGTCTGACATTTAATAATCATGTCGATTTATTCTGTTTTCGAGGCATTCCGCCTTCTGTAAAGTTTTATTCTGGACAAGTATGATTTATTATAACTTACTAAAAACTTCCCTTTCTCCTGCATATCGTGGTTATCATCCAGATCGAAACGATGAGGGAGACCCAGAAAACAAATCTCAGGACAGAAGCAATGTTTAAGTTGTCCTTGTCAATATCTTTCGGACTTATAAAAAAAATGGTGAACTTTTCTCTTAAGGTTCTTCCGGAGTTGCCGAGTATCAATGCCGATACCGCCGCAGACAGGAATGGTATCAAAAACAATATCAAAGCCATACAATAGATTTATAGCAGTTCGTATCATTATGTCAATCAATTATTGTTTCTCTGCCTTTAAATTCCCTCCCTCTCCAGATCATATAAATAGCAGGGTAAATAATCAATTCGAGGATTGTTGAGGTGACAACTCCACCGACCATAGGAGCAGCTATCCTCTTCATTACGTCAGAGCCCGCTCCATGGCTGAACATAATAGGTATAAGCCCTGCAAGTATAACGCTCACGGTCATGATCTTTGGTCTTATCCTCTTTACGGCTCCATCCATAATAGCTTCCTTAATGTCCTGCTCCGAGTTCAGTTTCCCTTCCTTTTTCCACTGTTTATATGCAAGCTCAAGATAAAGGAGCATCACAACTCCTGTCTCTGCATCAAGACCTGCAAGGGCTATTATACCGACCCACACAGCAATGCTCATGTTGTAGTTAAGCATGTAAAGAAGCCAGAATGAGCCTACCAGGGAAAAAGGTACGGCAAGCAGGACTATCATCGTCTTTATAATAGATTTTGTATTGAAGTAAAGCAGGACGAAGATGATAAGAACAGTGAGGGGAATAACAAGTTTCAGCTTTTCGTGTGTCTTTACAAGATACTCATATTCCCCGCTCCACTGAAGACGATAGCCCTCAGGCAGTTTGACCATGGAATTCACTTTGTTCTTTGCTTCTTCAACAAAACCTCCCACATCTCTGCCGGAGAAATCGACAAAAACATAAGCTGTGAGCAGACCCTCTTCACTTTTGATGACTGTTGGGCCTTTTACAATATCTATGTCAGCGATCTGCCCGAGGGGCGTCTGCCCCATAACTGCGGGGGCCTGACTTCCTGTCATCGAAGCGCCGGCAGACATACTGACCGGTATAAGTATCCTTTTGATCTTTTCTATATCATTTCTCAATTCCCTTGCATAGCGAACATTTACCGGATAACGCTCCCTGCCTTCTACAGTAATGGTCAGGTTCATCCCTCCAAGTGTGCTTGCCACTACTGACTGGACTTCTTCCATTGAAAGACCGTATCGTGCAATCTCATCCCGCCGTGGTTTGATGTCAAGGAAATATCCGGTAGAAAGCCGTTCGGCATAGGCGCTCCTCGTTCCCGGTATATTCTTTACAGCGCTTTCAACATCGATAGCAACCTTTTCGACCATTTCCAGTTTCGGCCCCATTACCTTAATGCCGACAGGGGTCCTGATGCCTGTTGCGTTCATGTCGATCCGCGCTTTGATAGGCATGGTGAAAGAATTGGCTACTCCGGGGATAGTGACGGCATCGTTCATTTCGTTTTTCAATTGTTCAACGTCCATTCCTTTACGCCATTCAGATTTCGGAAGATCTTTTTTAAAACCTATTGAAAATAGAAATTTATCAAACACGGAAGGTTTATTATCCGGCTTGAGGTTGATCACCGTCTCGAACATTTCCACAGGCGCAGGGTCTGTCGCGGTCTCTGCCCGACCTGCCTTGCCGAAGACCTGTGAGACCTCGGGTATTGTCTTCAACAACTTATCCTGTATCTGGAGCAGTTTAGCCGATTCTGATACAGACAACGCCGGAACCGTGACAGGCATATAAAACAGCGTACCTTCATACAGAGGGGGCATGAACTCCGAGCCGAGTTTTGTGAATGGATAGGCAGTCGCGACCATTATGATTATGGCTATGACAATAACAATCCACTTGAACCGCAAGGCGAGCTTTGCAAATGGCTCATAGATTTTGTGGATCACGAGACTTACCGGGTTTTTCTCCTCGGGCCGTATCTTTCCCCTAATGAAAAGGGTCATCAGCACAGGAGTCAAAGTAATCGCGAGGAATGATGAAAAGAGCATCGCAAAGGTCTTTGTGTATGCCAAAGGTTTAAAGAGCCTCCCTGCCTGAGCCTGGAGAGTAAAGACAGGAAGAAATCCGACAGTAATCACGAGGAGTGAAAAAAATAGCGAAGGACCGACTTCTTTTGCAGCCTCTATGATGACATCAATCCTCTCTCTTCGTGAACGGTTTGAACTGTTTGAACCGACATCGGCCTCCCACGCTTCAAGCTTCTTATGTGCATTCTCAACCATAATGATCGAGGCATCGACCATTGCACCGATAGCGATTGCAATGCCCCCAAGGCTCATGATATTCGAGGTAACACCAAGATAATACATACAGATAAAGGAGATTATAATTGCTACAGGGAGCGTCAATATCACAACAAGGGCGCTTGGAAGATGGAAAAGGAACACAATACAGACAGCGCTTACCGCGATGGAAAGCTTAACGATCTCTTCTTTTAAGGTATTTATGGAGCGATGAATAAGATCTGTCCTGTCATAGGTAGCAACAACCTTCACGCCTTCTGGCAAAGAAGGCTGAACATCCTTCTTAATCTTTTCCTTAACACGCTCGATTACGTTGAGGACATTCTCGCCAAAGCGGACAACAACAATGCCCCCGGCAACTTCACCCTTTCCATCGAGATCAAGCAGTCCTCTCCGTATCTCCGGCCCGAGCTGGACTGTTGCGACATCACGCAAAAAAACAGGCGTCCCTGTTCCGTTTGTTCCTACAGCAATGTTTTCCAAATCCTTTATACTCTTTATATACCCTCTACCCCTCACCATATATTCTGCCTCGGAAAGCTCAAGCACCCTTCCTTCAACCTCTGTGTTGCTCTTCTTTATAGCCTCCATTATCTTCATCAGGGGTATGTTGAAAGCTGTAATACGGTTCGGATCAATATTTACCTGGTACTGCTTTAGAAAACCACCGACACTTGCAACCTGAGACACGCCGGGAACGCTTTCGAGGGCAAGTTTAATGTTCCAGTCCTGCATTGAACGGAGTTGTGAGAGGTCATGACTTTTTGTTTCATCAACAAGGGCATAGGTAAACCCCCATCCAAGGCTTGTGGCATCAGGACCTAAAACAGGATTAACATCAACAGGGATCTTGCTCTTGACAGATTGAAGGTATTCAAGCACACGGCTTCTTGCCCAGTAAATATCTGTTCCTTCATCGAAGATCACATAAATAAACGAACTGCCGAGGAATGAAAATCCTCTTACAGCCTGAACCTTCGGCGCTGCAAGAAGAGTGGAAGATATCGGATAGGTAATCTGGTCTTCTATAAGGTTCGGACTTCTTCCTGTCCATTCCGTATAGATTATGACCTGTGTGTCGCTTAAATCAGGTATAGCATCCAGAGGCGTATTCTTCAGCGACCAGTATCCCCATACACAAAGGAAAATCACCATCAGAAAGATGATGAACCTGTTCCTTGCGCTGTATTCGATTATTCTGGAAATCACGCGCGTTCCACAGGATTAAAGCAGGATATGGTATTTGAGCGGCTTATTTTGCCGATATACAGTAGAAAATAATTTATAAAATAAAGAGGCAAAATCCTCGGAGCGAAGCGAGAATGAGCGAAAATACTATATGCCGCTTTTTTAAAATATCCCATGAAATCCTCTTTAATCAATCATATCAGTGTTTATGCCCGCCGAGGGGCGTCACATTCTTCAACTGCGCCTCGGAGTCTATAAGGAAGGTTGCTGATGAGGCTACTTTTTCACCTGCCTTCAGTCCCATTATTACCTCCCTGAAACCCTCGCCTCTTACCCCGAGCATCACTTCCCTCGGCTCGAAATATCCGTCGCCTTTGTCGACATAAACGATCTGCCTCGTTCCCGTATCTATAACCGCATCGTCAGGTATCGAAAGCTTTTTACCTATAGGGATTTTCACTTCAACGTTCGTAAACATCTGGGGCTTAAGCTGCCCGCCGGGATTTGGGATAGTGAACCTAATCTTTGCGGTCCTTGTATCACCTGAAAGGGAAGGATACACATAGTCTATTTTCGATGAGAATTCCCTGCCGGGAAAATAACTGAGGCTTATAGCCGCAGTCTGTCCCAATCTGATCAACGGCAGTTCATATTCATAAATATCGGAAATGATCCACACGGATGAGAGGTCCGCAATATCGAAAAGCTTTTCTCCGGGCATAACCTTCATCCCCTGCAGGGCCATTTTCTGGACAACATAGCCGCTCACAGGACTATATATCGTGAGCGTCCTTTCGGGCATTCCTGTCTCTTCCATCTTTTTTATCTGAGCATCCGTTATGTCCCAGAGCCTCAGTCTCTGCTTTGCGGCCTCTACTAATGCCTCTGCATCCTTTGAAAGCATTTCCGACTGTTTTGAGCTAAGACGCCACTTTAACACGTTAAGAAATTCCTGCTGAGTTGCAACAAGCTCCGGGCTGTAAATCTCTGCCAGCGGTTCTCCTTTTTTTACGTGCTTTCCCGTATAGTCGACGTAGAGCTTTTCTACCCAGCACTCGAACTTTGTATTTACTGTCGCAAGCCTCCTCTCATCGTATTCGATCCTGCCTACAGTCCTTATAATCTTCTGGAGCGGCTTTACAGAAACCTCAACTGTCTTAACTCCTATTAACTGTTGTTTTTCAACAGGTATTTCGACTGTGGGAGCCTCTTCCTCGGTCTGTTCCTGTGCATTTTCAGGTTGAGCCTGAGTCTGCTGCCCATCTGCCTCATGTCCCTCATGCACAGAAGTCCCTGTCTTAGGAGTCCCGGATATTTCAGCCTTTGCTAAAATTCCTGTTTTTGAAAAATAAATCGCAAGCCCTGCAACCAGGATTAAGCCGATGATAATTATAATGTTTCTTTTTTTCATTTCTTCTCCCCGCCGGGCGCTGCCGGCTGGACGCCGGCATATGATATCGCCTCAATTCTTCCTATTGCCTTCTCCCTTTCAGAGAACTGTCCCCAGTATAAAAGCTCAAAATCAATGACGGACTTCAATCTCGTTATGACCGTTATCGCCTCTACCTTTCCTGTAATATAACCGGAAAGCGCCGATTCAAAATCCTGATAGGCTTTTGGTATAAGGCTCTCTTTATATAACTCCATCAGCCTCTCAGAGGTCCTTACCATGGAATAATTTTCCCTCAGGCTCGAGGCCAGCATGAACCTTGCCGCTTCAAGCTCATGCCTTGCCTCCGACAGAGAGGACTCCGCCTCGAGAACAGCCATCTTCTGCTTTGTTTTGTAAAAAAGCGGTATATTTATTGTCGTGGTGAGGCTCCACATGTCCTCGAACTCCCCGCTTCTTTTGAAGAGGCTCGCCGCAAGCGTAAAATCGGGATAGTATTCTTTTTCGGCCATCTTAACTCTTGCCTCCGAGGCCTTAACCATCTTTTCCTTCACCTGTAGCAGGGGAGAATTCTCCTGAGCGCTCCGGAGGAGATCGTCCATCGTCATGGTGTATGGTATGAATACAGGCTCTATGGGCCTGCCGAGAGGCGAGTTCACCTCACGGCCTGCTGTCGTATTAAGCATCGCCTCAAGAGACTGGAGTCTCTGCTTTAACATTTCGTCTTTTTCGATGAGCATATACTTCTCTGTCTGGGCCATTATAACTTCCTGCTGGGGCGCCATACCCGAGGAGTATCTTGCGAGCGCCGCATCCTCTATCCTTGAAAAGAGCTCTGTCTTTTCCGTTATGAGTTCGATATTCTTGTGTGTAAGGTAAAGGTCATAGTAGAGTTCTTTTATCCTTGACACCAATACGAGCCTTGAATAGTCATGCTGCGCCTTGAGACCCTCTGCATCCCATGACGCCATCTCTCCTTTTAACGAGAGTTTCCCGGGAAAAGGGAACATCTGGGATGCGCTGAACATCCACTGCGCGCCCTCCATCTCGCCGTACGTATACCTTTTATATCCCTCATTCTGGTACCCGAACATGAACATAGGGTCAGGAAGGCTCTTTGCCTGCGGGATCTTGTATCTTGAGGTCTCAACTTTCAGACCAGAGATGATCAGATCGTGGTTGTTCCTGAGCGCCTCGTCAATAAGGTCCTGAAGCCTGAGATCTTCGGCGTGAAGGAAAGAAGCAGAAAGTAAGCAGTAGGCAGTAAGGAGTAAATAAACCAAAGAGCGGTTGCCGGAAAGACGCGGCAGAAGAGCCTTGAACCGGGAAAAAGGTCTTTTATTCCTCTCTACTGCCTTCTGCCTGCTGCCGGATGAAGTCTTCACACTCAGTGCGCGTCGACGTTGAACCTCAAAGAGGACGTCTTCCCGCCTTTTGTAATCTTTACGGCAATATTCCACGCACCCGACATTGAAAGGTTCATCCTTGCCTTGTATTTATCGCCTTTGAGCGCTGCGTCAGTCTTGTAATTCATAGCCGGCATGCCAGGCATTGCTGGCATCGAATAATCGACCTTCACTATAGCGTCGGTCACGTATTTACCGGACGGGTCTTTGATTTCGATCGCGATATTATTATCGCCCACTACAGGAGGATTTTTGTCTATCTTCACCTCCACGTCGTATTCTCCGGCCTTTTTCTTCACCTCGTAGTCCCTTGCATAGGCGAGGCCTGCAACTAAAAGTAAAATCAGTATAAATACTGTAAGTTTTTTCATATCGAATCTCCTTATCTTTTATATTCTTTTTCAACGGTGTCCCGTATCTGTTTTACGGGATATCCTTTTTTGTAAAGTTCGAAAGCCCTAAGGGCCTCCCCTAAACAAATATCTCACATGGAAGCATGGTTGTCAACATAGCAACTCAATAAACTTTTATGCCTGAAGGCGGGGGACTCTTCGCATTTGCAATAACAGTAAATACTGTCAAGAACCCGGGGGATCTCTTTTGCCGTATGATAAGCTTTTCTTACATAAGACTCACCGAACATATCAGGATTAAGCGTAGCATTAGTCTCGCCTCTCCTTAGTGACCGGTCATGCCTGCCCGAAAGACTTTTTTGAGCCCCTTCTGCAGCAAATGCAAAAAGCATCAGCGGGATTATTATCCCGATAATCGTTGATCCCGGCATTTTCACGCTCTCACCTCCTCAGAAATTTTATCATTCATTTACAACTGTACAAAAAGATTATGAAGAAATTTTGAAACGTGAAAAAATATAAATAAATTGAATAAAAATCAGGCAATGCACTATAATATTTTGTTATGCATGATGAATTTGAGGATTTCAAGAAAGATTTCCTGAGTAAGGACGCCAAAGAGCCGGTTCAAAGAAAAAAATTCCAGTGCCCTCATTGCAAAGGGATCCTCGTTGAGGCATACATAGAACAAAATCCCTTCCCCGAGATCCCGTGTCCTTCCTGCGGCTCGATGCTGGATACTTCTTCAATTGAAGAAGTTGCGATGCCTTCCAAAGACACGAGAGCCGACAAGAGATGTGAAATGTCTCTGAAGGTCTCTTATACAAGTTACAATGAGTTCATAACTGAATATACAAAAAACGTAAGCCGCGGCGGCATGTTTATAAATACAAGGCGCAAACACGAAGTTGGAGAAAATGTAGACTTATTCCTTTATGTGCCCGGCCTTGACGAACCTTTGAGAGTGGGGGCAATGGTAGTGCATATTAATTTTCATAATGTAAAGGATGAAGACGCAGGGATAGGAGTTAAATTTGTAGATATCGACAATTCAAGCAGGCATCTCCTGATAAATTTCATAAAATCCCGGGAAGAACGTCTGTAGATTCTGTAAGTGTTTGCGGCAGGGGATTCTTATAGCGTTAAAACTTTAAAAGTTTCACCGCTATCCTTGACTAACTTTAAAATATTTTGTTAGGCTATTCTAATTTACAACAGGAGTAAATATGGCGAAGATCAAAACAGTTAAAACAACAAAAAAGGCAAAACCAGGTTCTCTTAACCCTTCATCAAAAAGCGGGAAGATTTCTTCTTTAAAGAAGAAGTCTGAGAATAAAACTGCTTCAGCATCTTTAAAACATAAAGGTGAAACATCAAGATCAGGGAAAACAGCTATTAAAACAAATAAGAAGAATTATAGTTCTTCGAGAGATAAGAAAATCCAGGAAATCAGGACGAATCTCCTGAGCCAGAAGGAATCTCTTTTGAGCGAGGCGGTTGTTGCTCTTAATGAGCTGCCCGGACAGACGGTATTCCCTGATCTGGGCGACCAGGCTTCCGCCGAAACGGACAGGAATTTCATGTTAAGGCTTAGAGGCAGGGAGCAGCGTCTTTTGAAAAAAATCGAGGAAGCCATCGACCGCATCGAAAACGGCACATTCGGGATATGTGAAGACTGCGGGGAGGAAATCGATATCAAAAGACTGGAGGCAAGGCCTGTGACGACCATGTGCATTGACTGCAAGACCCTGCAGGAAGAGGAAGAAAAGCTAAGGGAAGCATAAGGAAGGACGCACAGTATTCCCCGGGTTTCAGGATATTTTGAATGCTTTGGTTTTCAGGTTCCTTTCTATAATATATCTCACATGCTCGTCAATTAATCCGGAGAACTCCGAGATGAGCTCCTTTGTCGGTTTTATTCGTTTTATATTTGATCGGCTCCAGTTCAACAGGTGTGAATAAAGATTGATAATCCCTGCCGAGATCCTGAAGGACGTCTCGTATCCTCTTGAACAATTTTCGCACAGGACCGTTCCGTGGGAAACAAAAAATGCGTCGCCTTTCTTGCCGCATCTTCCGCAGCTGTCAAGCTTCGGCAGATAGCCTGCAAGCTCAAGGAGTCTTACTCTGTAATAGAGCATAAGCATTTCTGTCTCGCAGTCTTCCTCAAACGACAGCAGTATATCCATGAGCAAAAAAAATGCCCTTTTGTTCACTTCTCTCTCAGGCACGAAATTCAGTATGAGTTCTATCAGTTCTGATATTTTCAGATAACATTTTACGGTGTTCCTCGGCAGATGAAAAGAATTTATGATATCGGACTGGGTCAGACGGGGCAGCGCTGCATCCTCCCTGCCCCAAAAAGAAATTTTCGAATGCGTGAATGGTTCCAGGCTGCTTCCGAACCTGCTTTTAATCTTGCGGGGGCTTTTTGCGAATGTCTTTAAAATCCCGTAATCTTTTGTAAGATATGTGACTATAAGATCTGCTTCGCCGTAAGGAGTGGTTTTTAAGACGATTCCCTCTGTCCTGTGAAGCATCTACATGATATTCCCGAAATCTTCCGGCTTGAGATTTTTCAACCATTCATCAAGCTCATCGGCTGTTCGCATGCCCATTATGTTTTCATCAACGAATATCGGGGAATTTGCCCTCAGGGCGACTGCTACGGCATCGCTCGGTCTTGAATCAATTAATGTCTCCTTCTTGCCGTCGTTAAGATAAATAAGCGCATAGTATGTATTATCGATTATCTCTGTGACCACGATTTTGGTTATCTTGATCTTGAGGCCGTCGGTGATATTCTTAACCAGATCATGTGTGAGGGGTCTCGGTGTCGCTACCTTCCCGAGCGCCAGGGCGATTGAGTCCGCCTCGGGTTTCCCGATCCATATCGGGAGTGTGCCGGCGCCGTTTAATTCCTTCAGCAACAGTATGTACATATTGCTTCTCGGGTCGAAAAGAAGACCTTCGACCTTCATTTCAACGAGCATTTATCCATACCCCAGTTCATCAAGGAACTTTTTATTGTCCCTCCATCCTTTTTTTACTTTTACCCATAGTTCAAGAAAAACCTTCGTGTTTAACAGACTCTCAATATCATTCCGGGCTGCTATGCCTATCGATTTGAGCTTTTCCCCTTTATTTCCTATTATTATACCTTTTTGTCCTTCTCTTTCAACATAAATATTTGCGCTGATTAATATCACCCCGTCTTTCCTGTCAGTCCATTTCATGACTTCAACAGCTGCTGAATACGGGATTTCTTCTGAAGTCTTTTCCATTATCTTTTCCCTTATTATCTCTGCGGCCATGGACCTTTCCATCTGGTCTGTAATCAATTCATCGGGATAATATTTCGGACCCGGCGGAAGATATTTCAGTATATTCTTAATGAGTATATCCATGCCATCCTTTTTGATTGCCGACACCGGTATCAATTCCTTGAAAACATGCAGTTTCATGTAATCATCTATCATCAAAAGAATATCTTTTTTCTTAACCCTGTCGATTTTGTTTATAACAAGTATGACCGGCCTGGCAAGGTTCCTGAGCAGATCAATAATAGCCTGATCCCTGTTTATATTGCGGCCTGGTTCGGTTATAAATATGACCAGGTCTATTTCTTTCAGGGCCTCTTTCGCTGCCTTTACCATTTTCTCCCCGAGCATGTGCCGGGGGCTGTGAATCCCGGGCGTATCAACAAAAACAATCTGCGCATCTTCATAAGTTTTTATTCCCAAAATCCTGTTCCTGGTGGTCTGCGGCTTTTCTGTAACGATGGAAATTTTCTGTCCGAGAATTACATTGAGGATCGTTGATTTTCCAACATTTGGAGCGCCTGTCAGTGAGACAAAACCTGAGCGGAAGGAATCCTTCATTTAAATAACGCTAAAGATTTTTAGATTCACTGAATTCCCGTTTGCACGGGAATGTTTTATTGTCCCGTAAATACCCCTCTTTGGCAAAGTCGGAGACTCGACTCTACGAGAGGGGTTAGGGGAGATTTTATGAATAATACATATAAACACTTTTTTAAAAAATCCCCCTTCATCCCCCTTTTACAAAGGGGGAAAGATGTAAATAGTCATACTAAATTTCCAGTTTGCCTATCGCCTCTTTTATCCTTGCTGTCGCCCTCTTTATATCATCAAGGGATGTTGCATATGAAAGCCTTATATGATTATCGTCTCCGAAGGCTTCGCCTTGAACCAGCGCGACATTTGCCTCTTCCAGCAGGTAAAGCGCAAGATCAACTGATGAAGATATCTTCCTGTCCCCGAATTTGCCGCCATAAATTTTTGAGGTGTTGGGAAATGCATAAAATGCGCCTGTGGGCATAATACAACTTATACCGTCAATCGAATTCAGTTCGTCAACAAGATAACGCCTTCTTCTGTCAAACTCACCCAGCATCTTTTTTATAAAATCCTGCGGGCCTCTCAATGCCTCTATAGCGGCCTTTTGGGCAATTGAGTTAGGGTTTGAGGTTGACTGGCTCTGGATGTTTGTCATGGCCTTGATTATTCCGGCGGGACCCGCTGCATATCCTATCCTCCATCCGGTCATCGCATGTGATTTTGACAATCCATTAACAACTATTGTCCTTGATTTTATCTTTGCATCCAGAGAGGCAATGCTTATATGTTCAAAACCGTCATAAATAAGTTTTTCATAAATCTCGTCAGAAATGATATAGAAATTATGCCTGAGAGCAACTTCTGCTATTTTTTCGAGAGCCAGCTTATCGTATGTAAGGCCTGTAGGGTTTGACGGGGAATTCAGTATCAACGCCTTTGTTCTGTCAGTTATGCATGTCTCAAGAACTTCAGGCCGTAACATAAACGAATCGGATTCGGAAGTCCTGGCAAAGACAGGAGTTGCATCATTCAGTACAACCTGATCCGGATAAGAGACCCAATAAGGCGACGGGATTATCACCTCATCACCCGGACCGTACAAAGCCTGTGCTATATTGTAAAGGCTGTGTTTCGCGCCGCATGATACTATAATTTCCTCTCTCTTATAGGACAGACCGTTGTCATTCTGCAGTTTGTCGATTATCGCATCCTTTAATGCGTCTATCCCTCCTACCGCAGTATACTTTGTGAAACCGTCCTTAATGGCCTTAATGGCAGCTTCTTTAATATTGTCCGGAGTATCGAAATCAGGCTCGCCCACCCCGAAACTTATAATGTCAACTCCTGATGCCTTCATGGATTTTGCCTTCGAATCAATGGCAAGTGTGGGTGACGGCTTTATCTTTTTCGCCCTTTCAGAAAGCATGTTACTCTTCTTTCCTCTCTTTCTCTTTTTCTGGATCTGAAATGTTTTTTCTGTTTTTTTCCTCTATCTTCTTTTTAAGATCCTTTACCTTGTTCTGGAATTCCCTTGTAAGTGCATCAGCCTCCTCATGGTTTGCAACGACATGAGGCGTAACCATAAGAACCAATTCTTTTTTTGCAACTGAATCTGTTGTTGTGCCGAAGAGATAACCGAGTACGGGTATCTTGCTCAGGAAGGGGATGCCGCTTCTGGTCTTCTGCATCCTTTCAGTTATAATGCCCCCGAGGACAAGGGTATGTCCATCCTGTACAATGGCGGTAGTATTTGCCTTTCTCGTCTTGAACCCCTGATATTCTTGATCCGCAATAGGTACTTTTCCCCCTAATTCGCTGACCTCCTGTGTTATCTTTAATGTCACCTGCTTGTTCTCATTTATATGAGGCGTAACCGTCAAAATAGTCCCCGCAGATTTGAACTGAACCTGTGAAGTGGAATAATCGGTGCTTGTCTGGGGTTGTGATATGGAGGTTGCCACAGGCACTTCATCCGCGATCTCTATCTTCGCCTCCTTGTTATCGAGAGCAAGTATATGCGGACTTGCGAGCACATTTATCTTATCATTTGTAGCAGCAGCATAAATTAAAGCATTAATCTTATTAGGAGCAATTACATTAGCAAAGAGACCAGATGCTACAACAGGAACAAAGTCAGTTGATTTAATTATTATTTCTCCGGAAGTGGTGTCTTTTTCTGTTGTAATAAAGTCTGTAGGTTTCTGGGCAAATCCACCTAAAACATCAAAATCCTTCCCCTCAGCATGGATGCTTGTCTTCAAAAGCCATTCTATCCCCAGTTTTGTCGTATCATCCAGTGTAATCTCGGCTATCAACACCTCTATCAATACCTGCTTAGGCTGCACATCGAGTTTTTTGATGGTCTCAAGAAGGGTCACATATCCGCGGGGAGTGGTTTTTATGATGAGGGCATTGATGTCTTCATACGCCTCAATAACAATCTCTCCCTCAATTTCACCTGCAAGCCCTTCCTGAACTGTAGCTCCTGTTGCTGGCTGAGGACGTGCAGTTACTCTGGGAGGCGTTCTTGGCGCAGGCACAGGCGCTGTCGTGACCGATTTAACAGAGGGGGGAACCCCTTCGGCTTTTTTATAAATATTCTTCAGGATATCCGCAAGCTTCTTTGCCTCGCCGTTTTCAACATGATAGACAAAAGTTCTTATGGAGTCACGCTCCGTGGCGGGTATATCTATAAATTCGAGAATCTTCATGAGTTTTATGATGCCTGCGGGTGGAGCCGTAACAAACAGCGTGTTGGCCGGCTCATAAACTATAATATCCGTCCCTCTCGGCATAAGATTCCTTACTATATTTGCGACGTCATTTGCCTTTACATATTCCAGGGGAATTCCCTGTGTAACAAAACTCGAATCTTTAGGAACAGAGGGGGTCTTGCCTGACTCAACCGGAACAGGCTGCTGTTTTGCCGTATCAATAGGGACAATCCTGTAAAAACTTCCGTCTTTAACAGCGGTGAAACCGTTGAATTCGAGCAATGTTTGGAATGTGGGAAACAACTCGCTCAATGGTATTTTGTTGCTTGACTGCACAGTGATCTTGCCGCTTACTCCGGGAGCAAGAATATAGTTTATCTTCAGCATTTCGGCAATTGTGGATACAACAGTCTCAATATCCGCATTTTCGAAATTCAGCATTATATACTGCTCTTCAGCCTTTTTTTCGGAAACAGGCTTCTCAGGCTTCTTTTCTTCCTTGACTTCTGTTTTAGGGACAAATTCCGGCAGTTTCAGCTCTTCGGCCTCAGGAGATACGGCAGGGACTGTCTCTTCAGGTCTTGAAACCTGTTTCGGAGCGCAGGAACTCAGAATTAAGAAAAGTATAAGAACCGATAGAAGTCTATGGATCATCTTGTCGTCCTCGGATTACTTATCGTTTTTATTTTATCAAGGCTGAGATTTATTGTCTCGGCATTCCATTTTATCATAACTTTTCTTTCAGATATATCAAATAATTCCACTCCTTCGATTTTATCCCCTTTTCTCATGGGCATCGGTTTTGATTTATCTATCTCCAGATAAGCAACATATTCTCCGAACTGATTCAGTACAATGCCCTTCAGAGCAAGTTCGGGTTTTCTGGGCGGAGGCAAAGGTATATCGGAGGGTAAAACAGGCCTGGGCTCTGCATATGACCTGAATGGACTGAACAAATTTTTTTCATAAATATCACCGCTCCATCCCGGCTTATAGCTTGTTACATTGATTATCCCGGTTTCATTAGTCCCGGCCGTCTTGATCCCGAGATCCTTTAATGGATCGTATCTGACTGCCTTCAGATAAAAATTCCAGGATATGTATATAAACAAAAATATGACTATTATGAGCATAAAGACCTTCCGTATCATGCCCTGACCAATCCTGACAACTGTATCTTGAATTTAAGCTCCTTGGGATTCTGGATATTAGTTATATTCAGATTAAGCTTGTCGATTTTTATCATAAGATTGCCGGATTCTACGTATTTCAAAAAATCCCCGATCTGCTTTATATCTCCGTTGCCTTCGATAAATAACGGAATATTAATATAATTATTGATCTTTACTGCGCTTAAAGGCCTGACAGTCAGGATCCTTAAACCTGCCCTGGACGTGATGCCCGATATTTCGCTCTGCAATCTTGCAGAGGCAAGAAATTCGGATTTTTCATCAATCAATTTTTTTTCTATTTTTTTTATGTCATCGATCGCAGATTTTATCTCCTCTTCGGTCGCGCCGGCGCCTTTTATGAATTGTTCATATTTCTGCAAGGCATTATATTGGGCGCTGATAGACTCTCTCATTATTTCGGCTTCAGGCTCCAAAAAATAGTTCTCAAAAACAAAGACTGCGACAATGAACAAAAATACTATAAAAATATATCTGTTTTTTTTCAAAATGACTCAGCCTCCAACTTTATTGCAAAGCGCTCTTCGCCGTCTTTTGTGATAATCGGCGATGAAAACGAAACATTTTTAAAGGCATCGGATTTCTCTATTGCCATAACAAGCTCGGACGTCTTTTTTGCAAAACCTTCCATCTCGATCTTCCCTTTGTCGTCAATTGCAATATTTATCAGCCATGCGTCTTTCGGGATCACCCTGCTCAGTCCGCTGAACGCTCTTATAGCAAAATTACTTTTGGCCTGAAAATCCAGAAGAACCTTTTTTTCATTCTTTATTGAATCCAGCTTTTTCTGATTCTCGATCACTCCCGATGCCTTATTCTTAATCGAGGATATCCTTGACTCTATCGATTTCAAAGTTGCCCGGTCCTTATAATAGGCTATCAATCCCGTGAGAAGAAAAACAACAACTGCGGCCGCTGCAAATCCACCCAGTATATATGGATAATAATCCTTTCCTTTTTCTATATAATCAAGCGGCAGAAAATTCATATCCAGACGGTTCTTCTTAATGCCGCTCAATGCCTGTGTGTTCGAAACAGAGATATGGAATTTTCTGATGTTCAGCTTTTCGTTCAGGGACAATTCAGTTTTCCCTGTCAGGTACACGTTCCCCGGATATGATGCCAGAAGTTTTTCCAGCTCGCCGGAAAGGTCGATTTCCTTGTTAAAATTCCTGAAAATCACCGGCATCGAGTCTTTTATTACGGCGACCTCATATGAATTATCTGTCATATTTACAAATATCCCGTCTATCTTCCTTTCTCCTGCGATATCAAGGAAACCGCAAAGCGCTCCGATTGCGCTGCATCTTATTGATGAAATATTCAGGCCGGCCTCTTTCATATATTTCAGGATGCTATTGATGATATCTTTTTTTAATGAAAATACAACCGCCTTCAATCTCCCCTTCTCTTTTGCAACCAAAATAAAGTCAAAAATATATTCATCTACAGGAAGCGGGAGATATTTCTCAAGTTCGAATCTAAGAGCGTTCCGCAAATCAGCCCTGTTCATTAAAGGCATGTCGAGAAGTTTAAATGAGAATAACCTCAACGGAACGCCGACAGTAACCCTGTCGGGAGAATATTCCTTTTTTATCTGTCTGAATGTCTCTACAATCACCCGGTCTTTTTCTTCTTTTTCATCAGGCAGAGCCACATCCAGCGTCTTCACATCCTTAACAACTCTGAAGCCGGAGTCTATTATAGACGCACTCAGAGTTTTATCTTTAAGATCAACCCCCAGTATTCTCCGCACTTTCTCTCCAGTATACAGTCTTTATTTTATAACCTTTTGGCGACATCCGCCTGTCAAGAACAGCTGTGATCTTTGCTGACAGTTTGCTGTTTTTTGCAGTGCCGGTAACCTCGACCCTTAAAGTGTTCGAGGATATCATGTTCAGTCCATACGGAATAAACTGCTGAGGGATGAACCTGAAACCCCCTGCATCACTGTTCCTCTGTTTAAGGACAGCCTCGATCTCTATTTCGTTCAAACCGAGCAGCTGCATTGTATCTTTTGAGACCGTATTTATATTGATCTGTCCTCTGCCGAATGTTGTTATCAAAGGGAGCAGAGATCTTATCTCTTCAGAGCCGCGCATAAAATCAGTCTTTATTCCTTTGACAAGACCCAGTTCTTCGGGAACATCAAAGAGAGCATTCTTTGCCTTGTATGGTTCCGGAATATTCTCATAATAATCATCTTCAGCGCCTGACAGATGATGCTCATTGTCCGGGTCCTTCCAGTCCAATATTGAATCGATTATCTCTGTTATCGAATCCTGCGGAATGCCGGCATACTCGAAAAGTTTCCTGAGCCTTTCCTGGTTCGAAAAATTAATGTTAATCCTGGAATTTTCGTCTGTTATACGGATCTCTATTTCTCCTTCATCTGTGGACATTCTGCCTGTTAATGGTGTTGCATCGCTGTCGGTCCGGAAATTCCCGTCATTGTCGATAAAGTCGAACGACGGGTCCTTGTCCGACATCAGGTAATTCAGGACCTTATGATATCCCGACATGGCCAGATAATATGAGAGCGTTTCCTCTTTCAGGTTATGGGTGCTTGCCGAATTCCATCTTGTGGAGATCAGGAAATTTACGGCAATTATGCTCAGCATGACCGTGATCCATAAGACCATAATAAGGGCAATGCCATCGTTCCGGACAAATATCAAATTTGAAATTCGAATTTTGAAATTCGAATTTTTTTTCATAGCTCCACCTGGGTAACCCTAAAAACCTCGTCGATTGTCGTGATGCCTTTTTTCACCTTTTCTATCCCGTCCTCCCTGAGCGTCCGCATCCCGAGTGAAATCGCCTTGTCCTTTATTTCCTTTACTGTCGCCCGCTTCATTATTAATTCTCTTATTTCATCGGTAATCGGCAAGACCTCAAAAATGCCGATCCGCCCCCTGTAGCCTGTACCCGAGCAGTAATCGCAGCCTTCCCCGGCCCATAATTCTTTGATATCATAATTAAACTTGCTCAAAATCTCTTTTGACACCTCCTGCTTTACCTTGCAGTGCCGGCATATTCTCCTGACAAGCCTCTGGGCCATTACGCATATAAGCGTTGAAGAAACAAGATAATTCTCTATCCCCATATCCATCAGTCTAGTAATTGCGCCCGGGGCATCATTTGTGTGCAAAGTGCTGAAGATGAGATGTCCTGTCAAGGCAGCATGTATCGATATCCCGGCTGTCTCCATATCCCTGATCTCTCCTACCATGATTATATCGGGGTCCTGTCTGACTATGTGTCTAAGGCCGCTTGCAAAAGACAGGCCTATCTTCGGCCTCACCTGTATCTGATTTATGCCCTGCATAAGGTATTCAACAGGCTCCTCAATAGTTATAATTTTTTTCTCCGGGGAATTGATTTTGTCAAGAGAGGCATATAGTGTAGTGGATTTGCCGCTCCCGGTAGGCCCTGTTATAAGAATCATCCCGTATGGTTTCTTTATTATCTCCTCGTAGATATTAAGGATTACCCTGTCAAAACCCAGCTCTTCCAGTGTAATAAATGACGTCTCCTTATCAAGGAGCCTCATCACAATGCTCTCTCCATATATCGTAGGAATGGTGGAGACCCTTATATCTATCGCTTTACCCGCGATGTTCACCTTGATCCTTCCGTCCTGAGGAAGTCTTCTTTCGGCGATATTCATCTGAGACAACAACTTGATGCGGGATGATACAGCAGAATACATGCTTACGGGCAGAATCTCTTTTTCATAAAGCACACCGTCAATCCTGTATCTTGCTTTTACGCTCATTTCACCCGGTTCAATATGTATATCGCTCGCCCTGTCCTTTACGGCATTTTCAATAATTAGATTAACGAGTTGTATAATGCCCTTTTCCTGGGCCATATCCCTTAAATGGCTTATCTCACCTGTAAGATCTTCCTGCATGATGTCATCCTGTCTGACATCCTCGATGAGTCTCTGCATAACAGCGCTTCTGGAGCCATGAAGAAATTTCAGGTGCTGGATAATATCGGTTTTTTTTGCAAGAAAGACGCTCACATCATATCCGAATGAGGATTTCAAGGCTTCTATGCCTTCGGCATTTGCCGGATCGCCTACAGCTATCTTTAAAACATTGTCTTTGATTTCAACAGGCAAGATCATATTTTTTTCGAGAAAACTGTAGGATATTTTCTCAAGAATTATTTCCTGCGGGAAATCCTTCATCTCCAGCAACGGCATATTGAACTGTTCGGACAACGCCTTATAAACTTCTTCTTCAGAGCTTGTATCGTCCGTCAGGATCTCTCCGAATCTCCTCTCTCCCTTTTCTTCATTTTGAATATCAAGGGTCCTGTCGACGTCAGCCTTTGAAATGAGACCCTTTTTAAACAATATTTCACCGATCTTTTTATGCAATTTCTTATTTTGTTGGTATTTTCGGAATAGTCCCGAACAGGTATTTGAAGTCCTCGTCCTCGAACTTTAAACCCATACCAACATATCCTCCGCTCCATTTTTTGTTAAGTATGTTGTCCGCACCGGCGCTTATAAACAAATTCTTGAAAAGAAAATAATCCGCTCCCACCTTAACATGAGGGCTTCTGGAGCCTTCTTCATCATTCGAGAAATCCCACACATCAGCGCTGATCTTGATCTTATCGTTATTGAAAAAATAGTCCCCGCCGACTCCGAATGTGTTTTCGGTAAGCCCTATCCTCATTGCAGCATCACCGAACCTCTTTGCGAATTGTGCCGTAAATTCTATCTTCTTCTTTATTTCTTCTTCTTTTACGGTTTTCGGTGGCGGGCTCGTGATAGTCTCTGTAGTTGTAACGCTTCCCACAGGGTCTCCGACAACGCCGAGTATGTAATACTTGTCAGGTTTCGGCTGGAGTGTGACATAAAAATATCCTTTGGCGTCCTTCGGTTTTGTGAGGTATTCCGTCTGGAATGTTATAAATGTCCTGAACCTGTCGACTGCGGAAATGGTCTTGTTTACGCCTTCCGCAGCTTTGTTTATTGATTCATACAGGCGGTCGTCCTTGACGAGTTTGCCGAGTGAACCCTCTCCCTTTTCAATATTTTTGGCTATGTTATCCAGTGATTCCACCGCGCCCCTGATGCCGGGCCGGTTTTCTTCAACCATTGCCTTTAATTCTTTGGTTGCCTTGTTAAGATTCTCAACGAGTTCGGGTCCGCTGGTCCTGATCGTGCCTGAAAAATCCCTTATATTTGCGATGGTAGAGGTGAGCGGTTCCCGGTTATTCTCTATAAGGTCGCTTATCGAAGCAGTAAGGCTGTTAATATTGTCAAGCACGGTCCTGAGCTTGTGGTCATTCACGGTTATCGTCTGGTTAAGATTTGCCGTTATTTCCCTCAGATTAACGATAGTCTGGCTTAAGGAATTCTTGGCCTCCTCTGTTCCCAGCACATCATTTAAAGATTCCGCAAGACTGGTAAATTTTTGAGATACATTTATCAAATTCCTTGCAAGATCATCAATATCAACAAGCTCCCTGACATTGGCTATCGTTTCTCCATCTTTCAATACAGGGGCATCGGGAGATCCGACATTGATATCAAGGAACTTGTCTCCCAGAAGACCTGTGGACTTTATCGAGGCCATTGCATTCCTGTAGATCTTTATATCCGGATAGATTGAGAGCTTAACTCTCGCCTTTCCATCGGAAAGGTCAATGCTTTCAACCACGCCGGCATCTACACCCGCGACTTTTACTCTCGTCTTTTCATCAAGGCCCGCAATATTGTTAAAGTATACATATACGGTATAGCCTTTTCTTTTGGCCCATTCCAGTCCACCGACCTTAAAGGTCATAAATGCAAGAACGGCTATGACCAGGATCGCGAAAAAACCTACTTTAAGCTCTGTTGAGAGTCCTCTCATGGTTTACTCCTTCTATCTTTATCGGTCCGGTTGCGCTGCCGGTAATAAATTGCTTAACAACGGGATTAGCCGTGTTTTTGATTTCCTCAGGTGTTCCGGTTTCTATAATCCTTCCGTCATAAAGCATTGATATTTTATCGGCAATTTTATATGCGCTGTTCATATCATGCGTTATTGCCACAGAAGTTACAGAAAGCCTTTCCCTCATCTCTATTATCAAATCATTTATCGCATCGGCCATAATAGGATCAAGTCCTGTTGTCGGTTCGTCATAAAGCAGAATTTCGGGTTCATGCGCTATCGCCCTTGCAAGGCCGACCCTTTTCTTCATGCCTCCGGACAGTTCAGACGGCATAAGGTTCTCTACGCCGACAAGGCCGACCATCTTTAACTTCTCTATCGCTATGTCCCTGATTTCACCGGGTTTATTTTTTTTATGCCTTTGCAGCGCAAACCCCACATTCTCCCATACATTCATGGAGTCGAACAAGGCCGCCATCTGGAACAGCATCCCGAATTTCTTCCTGATCTCATAGAGTTCGTTCTCTTTAAGGTTTTTTAAATTTATTCCGTCAATAATCACATCACCTTCATCCGGCTTTAAAATCCCTATTATATGTTTAAGGATAACACTCTTTCCGGATCCACTGCCTCCTATAATAACCCTGCTTTCGCCTTTTTTAACCTCGATGTCAAGGCCCTTCAGGACATGATTATCGCCGAATGATTTATGCAAGCCTATCAATTTAATCATTTGAACAACAAGCTTGAAAGAAAATAATCAGAAATAAGAATTGTCATGGAAGACAAAACCACAGCTCCTGTTGTAGCCTTGCCCACACCTTCAGCTCCTCCGCTTGTGTAGAAGCCCTTGTAACAGCTTATCATAGCTATCGAGGCGCCGAAAAAACATGCCTTTATCAGTCCGTTATAAATATCATCAATTTCAAGGAAATCCCAGGTCCTTTTCCAATATACTACAGAACTTGCCCCGAATAAGCCCACTGTAACAATGTATCCGCCAAGAATCCCTATTATATCCGCGCAAACCGAAAGCGCAGGCAGCATTACAAGGCCGGACAGAAACCTCGGTACAATAAGATATTTTACAGGGTTCGTAGCAAGTGTTTCCAATGCATCTATCTGTTCAGTAACCTTCATTGTTCCCAGCTCTGCAGCCATTGCCGCCCCTGCCCTGCCCGCCACTATCAGTCCGGTAAGAACCGGACCGAGTTCCCTTGTCATCGAAAGCGCCACGACCGTGCCAACAAGGGCTTCAGCTCCGAATCTCTTGAATCCTGTATAAGTCTGCAAAGCAAACACCATGCCTGTAAAAATGGCTGTAACAATCACGACCGGAAGGGATTTTATTCCTATTTCGAGCATCTGTTTAAAGGTATTTCTTACCTCAAAGGGCGGCAGGGCAATCTGTTTAACTGTCAACAGAAAGAGTATCAGGATACTCCCGAGTCCTTCAGAAAAGGCGATTATTGTTCTTCCCAGTTTCTCGATAAGTTTAATCAATTTATGTATTCCTTTCTTGCTCTGTTCCCGAGTGATGTAATAATCTCATAGGGGATTGTATTTATTCTTGAAGCAAGTTCGGTTGCCTCAATCATCTCATTCCCCTGCTGTCCAAGGATTACCACTTCATCGCCTTCGGAAATGTCTTCAACCTCTGTAACATCTATCATTGTCAAATCCATGCACACCCTGCCCACTACAGGCGCCCTCACGCCTCTGACCAGAACAAAGGCATTGTTGGAGAACATGCGGCTGAATCCGTCTGCATATCCAACCGGGATTGCCGCTATCCTGCTGTCTCTTTTAGTAACAAAAGTCCTGCCGTAACTCACCGGGGAGCCTGCATTCATATTTCTTATAACGAGTATTCTGGTTTTAATTTTCATAACCGGAGTAAGTCCGTGACTTTCGCTGAAAGGCGAATAACCGTAAAGCATCAGTCCCGGTCTGACGGCATCAAGCAATGCATCCTCAAAGGAAAGGATAGCAGCGCTGTTTGCCATATGTGAGATTAAATGACGTCCGCATTTTTCCAAAATATTCTTTCTTATTCTATTGAAAACCCCGAGCTGGAACACTGCATATGACCTGTCCGACAGGTCGGCTTCAGAAAAATGACTCAACAGCCCCTCTATTTCAACGCCTTCCATCTCTGAAATGCTGACAGCATCTGTCACAGCATTTTCAGTATTAAATCCTATCCTGCCCATTCCGGTGTCAATCTTCAAATGCACCGGGATTCTAATCCCTCTTTTTACTGCAGCATTCGAAAATTGTACTGCCTTGTTTATGTCATAAATCACGGGAATAAGATTATAATCAAAAAAATCCTCTATGTCGCCACTGTCAAAAAGTACAATTATTTTTGCGGAGATGCCGGATTCCCTGAGAATCTTTGCCTCTCCGGTATATGCCACGGCCAGATATGACACACCCTCGATTAAAAGTTTTCTCGAAATTTCTATTGAGCCGTGGCCATAAGCGTCTGCCTTTACTACTGCTATGATATTTCTTTGACCAATTATCTTGCGTATAATTCTAAGATTGTTCCCTAACGCGGAGAGATTTATTTCAGATAAAGGGCCCCTATTCACTTTTATCTTTTTCTTCGCCTCCCTTGCTTTCTTCTGTTTCCACTTTCTTTTTCGGGGTTACATCAATCTCATCAGGCTCTGAAGATGCCTTTTTGAAGTTCTTTATCGCCTTACCCAGACCGCTTGCAAGTTCAGGCAGCCTTTTGGCTCCAAACAAGATAAGTATTATGACCAGTATGATAATTAATTCCTGCATTCCTAAGCCAAACATTTATTGCCTCCTTTTATCTTCCTTAGATCATCCATTGTATTTATATTCACAAATGACCTCCCCTCAGGGTCAACCCTGACTATATCCTGTTCTGAAATATAGTGGACATTAATGTCATCAAACAGATCGAGCATCCCGCGCCTCTTGTATCTTATCCTCTCTTCCATCAGGTTAACAATCCTCCCGGAATAGATACCGGGCAATGGCTGAGGCCTTCCATGGAAAAAAGGTATTACAGCATCCTGTCCCCTGTAATTGCCGGTTATTATGCTTACAAGACCGGCGTTGATAAACGGCATGTCACACGCAACAACAAAAATTTCCCGGGCGCGTGTGCAGACGAAGGCAGAAAAAATACCTGTCATAGGTCCCCTGAAATTCAAGATATCTCCTATCATGTCACATCCAAGATAAAAATAAAGTTCCGGGCTATTGGTGCTTATGAATACTTTACTAAAGTATTTCTTGAGCAATTCCACATTTGTTTCGACAATTCTCCTGCCATTGACTCTTAAAAGTCCTTTATCGCATTGAATTCGCCTGTTTTCTCCTCCGGCCAGGATTATTGCATACATATTTAAATTACTAAATAGTTTATTAAAAAACTGCTTTCAATACAAGATAAAAAGTCTCTATACAAAAAGAATTTTTTCTTGCTCTATTATTGTATTTTTGTTATAACATATCTAAATGCTGTATTGGGCAGCTACCTGCCCTGTTTGTGATATATGAAAAAGTTGATCCGGCAAATTAGATCTTTTGGGAGCCTGCGTAAGTCGTTGGTGTGCATGTTGCCAATAAGGCAAAAGCCTGAAAACCTCTTCAAGGCACCCACCTATAAAATAGGCGGATCTAATCTTTCATGTACACGGCAGGGCGGGATTAATATAACTCTATTAAGGCTGGTGTCTATGGTTTTTATTTTTTTGGGGGAGAAATTTAAAAGAAATACAACAAAAAAGACAATTGAGTCTGATCTCTCAGGCTTTTGTATAGATTTCTGTAATAACATTGCTTTTTATAATAAAACTTTTTCACCTCCAAAAGCCTTATTCAAACCATAGTCCGGCCCGGGACTAAATATTGGAACTTTTTAAAGCTGAAAGCGATAAAAAACATCCGCTTGCCTGGCGAATGCAGCCCGAGGATTTTAACGATTTCCTCGGACAGTCTCATTTGCTTGACAAAAACAAGCCTCTGAGAAGGCTTATTGAGGAAGATAAGATGGTTTCCCTGATATTTTATGGTCCGCCCGGCACCGGCAAGACCGCTTTGGCGCATATTATTGCGAGAAAGACCAGGGCTGACTTTAAATCGATAAATGCGGTTACATCCGGGATAAAAGACATCAGGGATGCCGTATTATACAAGAAATCCGAAAAAACAATACTCTTTGTAGATGAAATACACAGGTTTAACAGGGTACAGCAGGATGCCCTGCTCCCATTTGTCGAGACAGGAGAGATAACCCTTATAGGCGCTTCTACACAAAACCCGTTTTTTTCGCTTGTTCCCGCCCTGTCTTCCAGGTCATTAATCTTTCAGTTTGAGCCCCTTTCCGGGGAAGATATAAAGAAACTTATACATAAAGCGCTCTCGTCCGGCCGCGGTTTGGGCGTCTATGATATTGAAATTGAAGATAATGCCGTCGATTTTATCGCTTCAGTCAGCGAAGGTGATGCACGGAGGGCATTAAACATACTGGAACTGTCTTTCATCTCATCTTTTCAGGACAGCAAAAACAGATACATTATTACTCTTAGCCATGTTAAAGACGTCCTGCAAAAAAAGACAATCTATTATGATGAAGATGACCACTACAATACTGTTTCAGCTTTTATCAAAAGCATGCGCGGCTCTGACCCTGATGCCGCCGTGTACTGGCTGGCCAGGATGCTCGAATCCGGAGAAGACCCCTTATTCATAGCAAGGAGGATTGTAATCTGCGCATCCGAAGATGTGGGCAATGCTGATCCGAACGCCCTTGTTTTAGCTGTTTCAGCAATGGAGGCATTGGAGAAGATAGGGATGCCCGAAGGAAGAATACCCCTCTCTCAGGCTGCCATTTACATCGCCGCTGCGCCAAAAAGCAATGCTTCATACATTGCGCTTGACAAGGCTATTGAGGATATCAGAAAAGAACCTGTCCAGCAGGTCCCTGCACACCTTAAAGATTCCCATTACTCAGGAGCCAAAAGGCTCGGTGCCGGAAAGGGATATTTATATCCGCATAACTTCGAAGGTCACAATGTAAAACAGGATTATATGGATAAGCGCAAAACATTTTACACACCTTCTTCTGAAGGTTATGAAAAAATTATCAAATCAAGGCTACAAAAAAGGAGGAGCACACCAGATGATTAATCCACTATATCTGTTTATAGCTGTCGTTACCGGAATTGCAGCTGGCCTGATTCTGAGTTTAGTATACAGAAATGCATTAAAAAGCCAGAGGAAGTCTATAGAATCGGAAAGAGAAAAAATAAAAGAAGAGGCACTGAAAAACGCCGAATCCATTAAAAAAGAGGCCTCCATGGAGGCCAAGGACATTATTTATCAGGCCAAACTGGAAGCTGAAAAGGAATTAAGAGAAAGGCGTTCCGAACTTAACCACCTGGAGAAAAGGCTCAGACAGAGGGAGGAAACTCTCGAAAGAAAATTTGATCAAATCGAGAAAAGGGAGCATGATTTAAGCAAACGTGAAAAAGAATACAACTCAAAAGAGCGTATATTGCAGGACAAGGAAAACCGTTACAACAATCTTATTAAAGAGCAGGTCCAGGTCCTCGAAAAACTGTCCGGCATAACCACTGAAGAGGCGAAGCAGGAGATACTCAGACGCACCGAGGATGAGGCAAAATTTGAAGTTGCGAAGCTGATTAAAAGGATTGAAGATGAGGCAAGGGAAACAGCCGAAAAAAAATCCAAAGAAATAATAGGACTTTCCATACAGCGCTATGCAAGCGATTACGTGGCTGATGCGACTGTAACTGCGGTGAGCCTGCCGAACGATGAAATGAAAGGCAGGATCATAGGGAGGGAAGGAAGAAACATCAGGGCGCTGGAGGCAGCCACCGGGGTTGACCTTATTGTTGATGATACCCCCGAGATGGTTACGCTTTCCGCATTTGACCCCGTAAGGCGTGAAATCGCCAGGCTTTCGCTTGAACGTCTTATTGCAGACGGGAGAATCCATCCCACAAGAATAGAGGAGATTGTAGAAAAAGTAAGAAGGGAAGTCGAATCGAGCATCAGGGAGGAAGGGGAAAAGTCTGTCTTTGACCTTGGACTTTCGGGCATCCATCCTGAACTTATCAAGATACTCGGCAGACTTAAATACAGAACATCATACGGTCAGAATGTCCTTCAACATTCACGTGAAGTGGCATATTTTTCAGGCATGATGGCAGGCGAACTCGGAGTTGATGTTAAACTGGCAAAAAGGGCCGGGCTTCTTCATGATATCGGCAAGGCCGTTGATCACGAAATTGACGGCTCCCATCAGGAAATCGGAGCCAACCTCGCCCGCAAATACGGTGAGAACAACAAGGTGGTAAACGCCGTTCTGGTTCACCACGGCGAGGGTGAACCCATAACTGTTGAAGCTGCCCTGGTGGCAGCTGCAGATGCGCTTTCAGCAGCAAGGCCGGGGGTGAGGAGGGAAAGCATAGAACACTATTTAAAACGCCTCGAAAAACTTGAACAGATGGCCCTTTCCTTCAAAGGCGTTGATAAATGTTATGCCATTCAGGCAGGCAGGGAGATCAGAATAATAGTCAAACCCGAAGATATCAATGATGAAATGTCAGCCATGATCTCACGGGATCTTGCAAAAAAAATAGAATCTGAAATGTCATATCCCGGTCAGATAAAAGTCACCGTTATAAGGGAATCAAGATATGTTGAATACGCCAAATAGGACAAAATCCGTTAATGACGCCCCCCCTATATCCCCTTTTACTAAGTGGAGAGTCAAGGAGGGGTTTTAAATATGAGGGTGCTTTTTATCGGAGATATAGTCGGAAACGTAGGCAGGTCGGCTGTTAAATCCCTGCTTCCTAAACTTATAGACAAATACAAGGCTGAATTTGTCATAGCCAATGGCGAAAACATTGCCGGTGGTTTTGGTTTGACGGAAGCCCTCGTTGCCGAAATATTTAAAATGGGAGTCCATATTATAACTACAGGCAACCACGTATGGGATAAAAAAGATTTTATCAGCTATATCTCGAAAGACAACCGCGTTCTGAGGCCTCTTAATTACCCACCGGGCGTCCCGGGCTGCGGGAGTATTGTGTTTAATTCTTCCAATGGTCTGAAGGTAGGCGTCATGAATGTCTCCGGCAGGATATTCATGACCAACATGGACTGCCCCTTCCGAACAGTCGAAAAAGAGCTGGAAGGGATGTTAAAGGAGACAAAAATAATCATAATAGACTTTCATGCGGAAGCCACATCTGAAAAAATCGCATTCGGCTATTTCCTTGATGGGAAGGCAAGCGCGGTAATTGGAACTCACACGCATGTTCAGACGGCAGACGAAAAAATACTTCCTAATGGCACGGCGTACATAACAGATGCGGGAATGACAGGACCTTCGAATTCCGTCATTGGCATAGAGGTCGAACAGATTATCCAGCGTTTTCTTACAAACATGCCATCCAGGTTTGAAACAGCCCGCGGAGAGGGTATTTTGTCAGCGGTCATTATAGAGATAAACAAGGATACCGGAAGGGCGACGGGAATACAGAGATTGCAGATAAAATATCCTTAATAACTATCCGACTATTCCAAGACATTCAGCCAAGTTTTTTCTGACAACAGTTCTTTTTTTGTTATATAATTGAAAACTGAAAATGTACTGCTTAAATTGCTCCATAGAAAATTCAGAGGGACGGAAATTCTGCAGGGAATGCGGTTCATCTATTATGAATTTATGCCGGAAATGCGGTTTCATTAATTCCCTTACCGACAAATACTGCGGGGGGTGCGGGACAGGTCTCCAGAGTCATAAGAAACCGGCCAGCGAAGACAGTATGTCCCCGGATGAATCTCTTGAAATTTCGGGGAAATATTCTAAAGATGATATCAGCGAACTGTTTGACAGGCAATCTAAAAGCCGGGATAAAGACGCAAAGAAAAAGGATACAAAGGATACAGATGAGGTCTCCCAGGAACTTATTGACCTGATTTTCGGCCCTGATGATAAAGAAAAAACAGAAAAAGACAAAGAAAAAGAGTAATGTTTATTCGTGAACTGAACCTCAAGCTCGGTGAAATACTTATTGAAAAAGGCATAATCAACTGAGACCATCTCGAAACTGCGCTGAAAGAACAGAAGTCCCGCGGGATAGATCAAAAGAGAATCGGCAGTTATCTCATAGAACTCGGTTATGTAAGCGAAGAGGATATAACCAATGCTCTCGGCATACAGTTTAATCTCCCGGTTATGCATATTGAGGATCTTCGCATAAAGCCGGAAGTCATCGATTTTGTCCCTGAAGTCATAGCAAAACGATTCAATATCATACCTCTTTTTAAGATTTCAAATGAACTGACGCTGGCCGTTTCAGACCCGACTGACATCAACCTGCTGGATATAGTCAGTGCGGAAACTAAATGCAAGGTTATTCCTGTAATAGCCCCGTATTCGGAAATTTCCAGGGCTATCGAAAGGCATTATTCAAGAAAAATCGAAACCCAGCTTTTTGAAAAGTCGAAAGAATCCGAGCATACAGAGATAAGCAGGTCGGAGATTGAGGAGCTTAAAAGAGCAGGAGTTGATCTCCCCATAGTGAAAATCGTGGACCGAATTCTCATTGAGGCCGTTGAAGAAGGCGTCAGCGATATCCATATAGAACCACGGGAAGATGCCCTGACCGTCAGATTCAGGGTTGACGGAATTTTGCATGAATATTTGTCGTATCCTATCAAGATGCATCCCGGTATTGTATCGAGAACAAAAATACTTTCCTCTCTCGACATATCGGAAAGGCAAAAACCACAGGACGGCCGGATACAGGTCAAGATAGACAACAAGGAAATCGACATAAGAGTTTCCACATTACCCACATATTATGGAGAAAAGGTGGTAATGAGATTGCTTAACAGGGCATCCGTAAGGGTCCGGATAGAAGAACTTGGTTTCTCGGAGAGAAATTTCAGCGCTTTCCAGGAACTGATTAAAGAGCCTTACGGGATAATACTGGTTACAGGCCCTACCGGAAGCGGTAAAACCACAACACTTTATGCTGCGCTCAACGAAATAAATTCGGTCGGGAAAAACATCATAACTGTTGAAGATCCGGTGGAATACCAGCTGCCGATAATAAACCAGGTGCAGATTAATCTTAAAAAAGACCTTACTTTTGCGAATGCATTACGCTCTATTTTAAGACAGGATCCCGATATAATAATGATCGGGGAGATTAGAGACCCGGAGACTGCCTCAATAGCTGCCGAGTCAGCGCTTACAGGACATCTTGTTTTCAGCACACTTCACACAAATGATGCGCCGAGTTCGATAACAAGGCTTACGGATATGGGGGTTGAACCCTTTCTGCTTTCGCCATCTCTTCTGGGGATTATAGCTCAAAGACTCGTCAGAAAAATATGCACTGACTGCAAAGAGGAATACTCGCCAGCTTTACAAGAGCTTGGCGCGGTGGGATTGTCGACTCCTGTGGAGAACTTAAAATTTTATAAGGGCATCGGATGTGATAACTGCAGTCACTCCGGGTACAAGGGGAGAACAGGCATCCACGAAATTCTTGTTGTCGATGAAAGGATAAGAGAACTGATAACCCACAGGGCGTCAGCCGACGTGATCCGTCAGGAAGCTTCAAGGAAAGGTTTTAAGGACATGAGGTTTGACGGACTCAAGAAGGTTATTTCGGGCATGACAACTGTGGAAGAACTGCTGAGAGTTACAAGGGATACAAAATAGAGTGTTATGTTAAAATAATCGATGCAGAAGAAAAAAATCTTAATAGTGGATGATTCGGAACAGACAAGAAAATCACTCAGAGATATACTTGAAAAATATAAATTGAATGTTGTCGGGGAATCAAATAACGGCGCCGAGGCCATCAAGCTTTTTTCCAGTCTGTCTCCGGATATTATAATGCTCGATATAATAATGCCCCAGCTTGGCGGCATAGAAACATTAAGGATACTCAGGTCCCTAAACAAGGATGTTAAAATAATCATGGTCAGCGCCCTTGATTCTATGGACAGAGTAAAGGAATGCATGAAAGCAGGCGCAAACCATTATATCCTGAAGCCTTTTGAAGAAGGAAAGGTGATGGAGATTTTAAAAAAGGTTGCAGGCGTATAGTCTGGATTTTAATCCCGGCCAATATGATTATTCGTTCTTGACCTCAATCTTTATCTCTTCAACATTTCCTTCAATAATCTCAAATGCTCTGATCTCCGGCCTGTCTTTGTCGGCAAGACCGACTATCACGTAAACAACATCTGAATAAAAGGCGAGATTAACATCCCTGGCAGAAGGGTATGGCAGGGAATGAGGATGTGAATGGTAGATGGCTACCATCTTTTTACCCTCGTTTCTTATTTCTTTCATCACCCTGAACTGTTCTCCAGGGTCCATCATATAGGTTACATTTGAGTTATCAATGTTCGTCATTTCATATGCTTTTTCGACAAGCTGATCCTTGCCTGCGATTATTCCGCATGCCTCATTGGGATATGCCGCCCTGCAATGGGCGATTATCCTGTCGATGAGACCCCTTGCAATATTCAGCATGGTCATAAGGAGATATTCTCAGGACGTCGATTACTGTATTGTGCAGTAGCCTTCATTATAATCGATAAGTTCTGTGATTGTCGGAGATTCTCCGCATACAGGACATGACGGGTTCCTGGGAATCTTTACCTTTCTGAATGTAGTTTTGAGAGCGTTGTATATAAGGAGATCTCCATTCAGAGACTCTCCTTTCCCAAGCACCAGTTTAAGCACCTCTGTGGCCTGAAGTCCTCCGATAACACCCGGCAAAACGCCGAGGACGCCTGCTTCCTGGCATGAAGGCACAAGGCCGGGAGGCGGAGGTTCCTCAAAAAGACACCTGTAGCACGGTCCTTTACCGGGGATTATTGTTGTAACCTGACCTTCAAACCTTAAAATAGCCCCGCTCACCAAAGGTTTCCCGGCCATTACACAGGCATCATTAACAAGATATCTCGTCGGAAAATTATCACTGCCGTCGACCACAACATCATAATCCCTGATCAAGTCTATGATATCATCCTTTGAAATCCTCTTTCTGAGCGCAATTATATTAACATCAGGGTTAAGGGCCTCAAATGTCTTCTTTGCAGACTCAACCTTGGGCATGCCTATTGTGTTTACGCTATGAGCGATCTGTCTCTGGAGATTGCTCATTTCTACCGTATCGTTGTCGATAATCGCTATTGTTCCGATGCCTGCTGCGGTAAGGTAATAACCGACAGGGCACCCCAGCCCGCCGGCGCCCACAATAAAAACCTTTGCATTAGCTATCTTTGCCTGACCCTTCCCTCCCACTTCAGGAAGTATTATATGTCTGCTGTATCTCAATAACTGGTCTTCTGTAAAATCCATCAGTCTTTATCCTTTCTAATAACTAAAATCCAGTCGGTATCATTGATCTTTTCGACCTTCAGCACCTTCTGTCCATGGTCTTCCATGGACTTCGGAATGCTTCTGGACGCCTCTTCATAATCAAGAAGTATCTCGAGAACCTGACCGACTTCCATTGATTCTATCGCGAGCTTTGCCTTGACAAACGTATAAGGACAGACAAGACCTTTAATATTAATGCTCTTATCGGGAGTAATTTCTTCCATATGCACCTCTTTCCTGATCGTTACCTCTTTTGTCTTTTTTATATTTTAACCCGATTTAAAAAAAATAAAAACACTTCTTAAACGGGTATGATCTTTTTATAGCTAATTGAACCGGGAACGAAAAAAGCCTTATTCTTTCCCTTCAACCCTTATAAAAACCGTGTTCCCGGCTACAACAGACAGCCTGTTTATCTCTTTGACAGCCCTGGCAACATTCTTCTCTCTTGCCTTGTGGGTAAGGATTACCAGTGGAACAGCCTTCCCTTCCCTCCTGCCCTTCTGGATAACAGAAGCTATGCTGATATTGTATTTCCCGAGTATGCCGGATATCTTCGAAAGCACCCCGGGCTTATCAAGGGCTGAAAATCTGAAATAATACATTGACTCAACATCATCCATCTTCATCAGATTTGCCTTACCGTGAGCCCCTGCCTTTACAGGCATTTCCCATGTTGAATGATGCATTATATTTTTTGCAATGTCCACTATGTCACTGACGACAGCGCTGCCTGTAGGCATATCGCCGGCCCCTCTTCCGTAATAAAGTGTGGCGCCAACCGCATCCCCTTCAACATAAATCGCATTATAAACGCCATCGACTTTTGATATCAGATATTCTTCAGGTATCATGGTAGGATGCACCCTCAGTTCAACTTTTCCTCCGGTCTCCTTTGCGATAGCAAGAAGCTTTATTTTATAACCCAGCTCCAGTGCAAACTCAATGTCCATGGGCGAAAGCCATGATATGCCTTCTGTATAAACATGCTTCAGGGAAAATTGAGAGTCATATGAAAGTGAAGCGAGGATCGCCAGTTTATGAGCCGAGTCTAAACCTTCAATATCATACGCAGGGTCAGCCTCTGCATATCCGAGTCTCTGGGCTTCCCTGAGAACATCGGAAAATTCCGCTTTTTCCTCTGTCATTTTTGTGAGTATATAATTTGTTGTTCCGTTTATTATTCCGTAAACAGCCTTTATTCTGTTCGCTACAAGGCCTTCGCGTATGACCTTGATAATCGGAATGCCACCGGCAACGGATGCTTCAAAGCCTACCTCAACCCTGTGTTTTTGGGCTGTCTTGAATATCTCACTGCCATGCGTTGCAAGCAATGCCTTGTTTGCCGTAACCACATGTTTTTTATTTTCCATGGCGGCGAGAATGATATCCTTTGCAGTAGTGATTCCGCCTATAAGCTCAACAATAATATGGATGTCAGGGTCAGTTATCAGTTCGTATGCCTCAGCAGTAAGCATGCCTTCGGGCAATTTAATACCCCTGTCTCTTTTTATATCTAAGTCAGCAATCCTTTTAAGATTAATTGATATGCCGGTTCTCTCCTTAAGAAGACGCCTGTTCTTAAGGAGTATTCTGACTGTGCCTGCGCCAACTGTTCCAAAACCGATTATTCCTACATTAATCATCTGTTCAGGACCTTTTTAATCCCTTTTGTCGCCTGCCTTATCCTGTGCTCATTTTCAACAAGTGCGAACCTTACATAATTATCTCCGCCTTCACCGAATCCTATCCCCGGGGATACGGCAACCCCGCCTTTTTTCAGGAGAAGCTTGCAAAATTCCAGAGAGCCCATTTTTTTGAATGCATCAGGAATTTCTGCCCATGCGAACATGGTCGCCCTTGGAGGTTCAATTATCCAGCCCGCCTGTTTGAGCCCTTTTATGAGCACGTTCCTTCTTCTCTCATATACTCTCCTTATCTCCTCTACGCAATCCTGCTGACCGCGCAATGCTATCACGCTGGAAATCTGTATCGGCTGGAACATGCCGTAATCCAGATAGCTCTTGATCTGTATCAATGCGCCCACTATTTCTTTGTTCCCGACACAAAAGCCCACTCTCCAGCCGGCCATGTTGTAACTTTTGGTCAGCGAAAAAAATTCGACTCCGACATCCTTTGCTCCAGGGACCTGAAGGAAACTCGGCGCCTTGTAATCATCAAAAACAAGATCTGCGTAAGCAAGGTCGTGCAAAACCATTATCTTGTTCTCCTTCGCAAAATCCACGATCCTTTTAAAAAAATCAAGGCCTTCAACTACCTGCGTAGTAGGGTTATGAGGAAAGTTTATTATCAACATCTTTGGTCTCGGCCAGGTTGTTTTGTATGCCTTTTCCATTTCTTCAAAAAAATCTATCCCGGGTCCTATGGGGATCGTCCTCACCTCGCCTCCGGCAATAATTACACTGTATGGATGAATCGGATATGCAGGCGTAGGTGTCATTACAACGTCTCCCGGGACAACTGTTGCAAGCACAAGATGAGACAAACCTTCTTTAGACCCGATCGTCACTACAGCTTCTGATTCCGGGTCAAGAGTGACGTCATACCGCCTTTTGTACCACTCGCATATCGCCATTCTTAACTGGGTGATGCCTTTTGATGCTGAGTACCTGTGATTCCTGGGCTTTCTGGCGGCTTCCACCAGCTTGTCGACTATATGTTTCGGAGTTGGGCCATCCGGGTTTCCCATCCCAAGATCAATAATATCTTCCCCTCTTCTCCTTGCTTCCATTTTAAGACTATTCACTATTGCAAATACATACGGCGGCAGCCTTTTAATCCTGTTGAATTCAAACATGTTCGTACATCTCCTCTGCATTCATTGAGCTCCTTACAAGGGGTCCGGAAGCTGCGTATTTAAAGCCCATGTCAAGAGCCTTTTGTTTTAAATCCACAAACACATCAGGTTCAATATATTCAACCACTGGAAGATTATTCCTTGTAGGCCTTAAATACTGTCCTATTGTAACAAAATCACATCCAACTTTCCGCAAATCTTCAAGAAGATCCATGATTTCTTCGTATTTTTCTCCTAATCCCAGCATAAACCCCGATTTGATATATATATCAGCAACAAAATCCTTTGCCTGCTTCAGTATCTTTAAAGATCGCTCATAATCAGCGTCCGGCCTGACAGCGGGATATAGCCTTTTGACTGTTTCAATATTGTGATTAAACACATCAGGCCCTGCGTCAAGCACCTTTCTCAGGGCGTCGGTATCTCCCATGAAATCAGGTGTCAGCACTTCAATTTTTATATCGGGTATACGTTTTCTCAGGGAAATTATTGTTTTTGCAAAATGCCCTGCCCCCCCGTCGGGGAGATCATCTCTTGTTACGGAAGTGACAACAACATATCTGAGTCCCATTTCTTCAGCAGCGAGCGCTATATTTTCCGGCTCATGTTTATCTACAGGAACAGGACTGGAATAACTTACAGAGCAGAAGCCGCAGTTCCTTGTGCAATTAGTTCCGAGTATCATAAAGGTTGCGGTGGGCCTGGAAAAACATTCAGATCTATTGGGACATCTGGCTTCTTCACATACTGTAGAAAGAGCATGCCTTCGCAATAAATGTTTAGTTTCGTGAAGATCAGCATGATTATGTGTTTTTATCCAGTCAGGAAGCCTCATAAGTTATAAACATAAAAGAATTATTAAACTTTGTCAAATATAAAAAAAGGCCGGTCTTTTAGAAGACCGGCCTTTTGATCAAAAGGTGTTATTACAGGTTTCCTTTATAGTTTTACAACATTGACCGCCTTGGGCCCTTTACCTCCCTCTTCTATATCGAACTTTACTCTCTGACCCTCAGAAAGCGTTTTAAATCCATCGTCTAATATTGATGAGTAATGGACAAAAACATCCGGACCGTCATCCTGCTGAATAAAGCCGTATCCTTTCTTCTCATTAAACCACTTGATTGTTCCTTCTACTGACATCTCTCTATTATTCCTCCTTATCCCTTTATAGGGAACTTCGTTTACCCCGATAGACGGGGTAAGATTATATAACACGCAAATTCAGCGTTGTCAAGCCTCATGGTCTCTTGACATATAGTATAGTATTCAACCCGCGCTGAAAAAATTAATAGCCTCTTTTACCTTTTCAAGATCTACCGAGGTGTTGAAACATGGGCCATAAGGTCTCACGTTTGAAATGCCTATTATCGGGATGGGATAGGTGTCGACCAGTCCGCTGGAAAGGTCTCTTTCACACGCTACCGCTACAATGGCTCCCGGTTTTGCTTCTTTGACTATCTTTCTTGCAATAGTGCCGCCTGTTGCTACAAACAGGTCAAGGTTATTTTCATCGGCAATTTCTATCAGATCCTTTATTTCACATCTCCCGCACCTCTCACAATTATAAATATTATGAGTAAGCCTTATAGTGCATTCGTTTATCTGCAGGCAGTGCGGAAGCAATAACAGTATTTTCTTTGTTTTGGGCCTTTCTCCCCGCACGAGTCTGTTATTCAAACTTATGACGATTCTCTGAAAACCTTCTTTTTGCCCCTTTAAAAAGGCCCCTGCGAACATAAGAAGAGGATATAATAACCTTAGGAGCAAACCTCTCATTATTTTATGATACGTCAAAAGATACACCCTCTCTCAAACGCCTTCCATTCATAAATGCCCCCCCGCTCATGGATCTCTTGCCTTCGGGTCTTAATTCCAGAATAGATATTATTCCTTCCCCTGTACCTACAAACATCTCTTCATTAAAAAGTCTTTCGATCCTTCCGGGCACTGTGCTTCCGGTATGTTCGATAACTCCCGCCTTTGTAATAATAATCTTTTCGTTATTAAGATAACAATATGCCCCGGGCCACGGATAAGTACCCCTTATAAGATTAAAAATCTCCCTGGATTTTGATGACCAGTCTATCCTTCCGTCCTCCTTCTTTAGAGGAGGCGCATAGCTCGGCTCACCTTTCTGTTTTAGAGGTTCTATCGAATTGTCTTTCAACCCCCTGAGAGTCCTTATCAGTAGAGACGCACCCGATTCAGAAAGCTTTTTCCCCAAAGTATATGCATTGTCTTCGTCATCGATTTCTGTTTCTTCCTGCAAAAGAATATCCCCTGTGTCGAGCCCTTCATCCATAAGCATTGTCGTAACACCTGTCCTGTCTTCTCCTCTTATTATCGCCCATTGTATCGGCGCTGCTCCTCTGTACTTGGGCAATAACGATGCATGAACATTAATGCATCCCCGGGGAGGGAGTTTCAGGATCGACAGCGGGATTATCTTCCCGTAGGCAACAACTACTATCATTTCCGGCTTTAACTCCGAAAGCTCCTCAAGGAAATCAGCATGTCTTATTCCCGGGGGCTGCCTGACAGGGATTCCCCTTGAGACAGCCAGTTCTTTTACAGGTGGTTGTGATAATTTATGCCCTCTTCCCTTTGTTCTGTCGGGTTGTGTTACAACCGAAATAACTTCTTCGCCTGATTCTATAAGGGCGCCAAGGGAAGGGACTGCAAAATCAGGAGTACCGAAAAAAATTATTCTCATAATTCTATAATTATTCTTATCCGATGGCTTTATGGGTCTTTTTAAAGCGCTTTTTAAAAAACTCCCTTTTAATCGGGCTTATTCTGTCTATCAGGAGAATACCGTCAAGGTGATCTATCTCATGCTGCAAGGCTATTGAAAGCAAACCCTCGCCTTGTATTTCTATGTTTCTGCCTTTCCTGTCGATGGCCTTCACATAGACCTTCTCAGCCCTCTGTAATTTTACGGTATACTCGGGAATGCTCAAGCATCCTTCCTCAAATTCAATTATGCCTTCTTTTTTTAACACCACAGGATTTATAAGCACGAATACCGGGAATTTCGTCTCTTTAGTGCTTATGTCGATAACGGCAAGCCTCTTTGATACACCCACCTGTGGAGCGGCAAGCCCGACGCCGGGCGCAGCGCACATAGTCTCTATCATGTCATCTATAAGGCTCTGTAAATTATCATCAAAAGAAGTCACAGGCAATGCCTTTTGATTCAATATCTTTGAAGGAAATTTTTTTATCTCCAGTATAGCCATATAGAATTATAAAACATTTTGACCTGTCCGGTCGATATTGCTGTCTTACCGGGCGGAAATTCCATTGGATGCAGACCCCTATCCACGGAAGTTTCCAAACAGTGTTAACACGAACGTCATAATATGGAAGGCAGATGTGATGGAAAAGGACTGCCATCAACACCTTACAGCCCTAAAGCGCGGCCGGCCATCCTTTCTGTAAAATGCACTTTCAGTTAAGTCTGCATTCATGTGAATAATAATTAAATCATGTTGATTTGCAGAACTTTTACAGTGCATCTGTCTTCCATATCAGGAACATGTTTTGCAACTGGAGGGTAAATATTGCAAATTATATTAAACAATGTCATCATAATTAAAAAAAATACATAATTTTATATATCATATATCTGATGAAAGTGAACCCTGCTCAAAAAGAGGAAATCCCGCCCGGCAGATGCCGTGTAAACGGTATATATCGACTGATGTTTTTAATCCCTCTGCTGACTTTATTATGCTCATGCGCCTCTCTGGGCATTTTATCCGGATTTACCTCAGGAGAACCAAAAAACAGCCTGCCCTTCATCGAGAAGGGCCTGATCGAAGAGGTTAATACTGTGGCGGTCCCCCCTTTTTATGGAGACCGGCATAACTGGAGGCTTATAACGCAGGAAATCCTTTCTTCTGATAAAAGGATTTCCGTAATCCCGGCAAAAAAAATCGACGGCGCATTCAAGAGCATCAAAAAAGACTTAGCCTCTGTCGGAGTTGATGAAAGATCAGGGTTTTTAAGCAATACAGGAAGATTGGTCCAGTCAGATGCTGTTATTAACGGTGTTATTCTCGATAAAGACAAACGATACGAATTGATTTTACAGCTTGTCTCTTCTGAAGATTCAAGAGTCTTGTGGTGGCAGGCGGTGGAATTCAGCTTCAGAGAAGGTCATCTCTCCGCTTCCGACCAGAAATCTCTGTTGTCGAAGATCCTTTCCCCTTTGCTGATTTATATGGGCAAAAGGGATAAGCCTCCTGCAATCATATCACCGCCTGTCCATCCCAAAACCGAAATACAACCCAAAACAGGCACAAAACCGGATAAGGATTCACCCCCTTTGCCGTCACCGGCTGATATCAGCCCGATGTAGAAAATATGGAGCAGACATCCAGAATAATAATGCAATGCCCTAAATGCCGGAAGGAGTTCCCGGTCGAGGCAACCTATTGCGAGACATGTTCGGCCATGTTAGAACCTGTTGAAATCACCGTTGAAAAAATGATCCCGGGGAACGAGATCAAAAAACAATTTCCTGCTGTTTCTGATCCCGAAAACAGAAGCGAGAAAATTGAAGACATCAAGATCGATTCTCTGAAGACAGACATAGAAAAGAAATTTGTACTGACACTGCTGAAGGAACTGGGTCAGCTGAAATCAAGACTATCAAAAAAAGAAAAGTTTTTGTCTGATATGAATGAACAAAAGACGTCGATGGAATTTGCCGGGCAGGCTGAAAAAACCCGAAAAAGCGAATCCGATATCGAGGGAATAATCAGAAGGACGGCAAAACTGGAATCAATAATAGAAAATCTGAAGAAAAAAATAGAGGCTGAGATAGAAGAGTTGAGATCAAAACTCGAAGAAGCTGAAAAGCCGGGCATTTCAGGATTTTTCAGCAATAGCGGCCGGTATCACAAAATGCTTTCATCAGAGTTAAAAGCCAAGAATCTGCTTATGAATGTTATAAAAGGGGAAATTTCGCCTGCCAAACTTAAATACAGAGAATTCAGCAAAGGCCTTTCAATCACTTTTTCTTTCTTTGCAATTGTTCTTTTTTTCATGTGGATCTTGTTCGATTACAGATACAAGTCGCCTGATATCCGGAACGAAGCGGTCAAACCTGTTCAGACGGAAAATCCCGTTAAATTCACAGTTTCAGAAAAGGATATTCACGACCTTCTCGATGATATAAAAACCGCAAATCTCACCAAAAATCTTGAACTATGGGAATCGAGATATTCAAAGGGCTATCTTGAGCTGGAAGGAAAGAAGGAGAATATACTTGAACAGTGGAAGAAATTCAGTTACAAGTCATTGGACTACAGGATCGATAAAATAGAGATCAAGCCTGAAGCTGCAAGCGCGCATATAACATGGGATATGGTGATAGAAACAAAAAAGACCGGGAGGTTAAAGGCTTTCTCGCATAAACTTCACGCCTTTTTTTTAAAAGAAAACGGGAAGCTCAAGATAGCTTCTGTATCAAAAGAAAAGCGATGATATTTCTATATGTCCAACGCCCGGCTTCTCGCAATAAAAGTTCTTGTTGAGGTATTTCAAAAACGTTCAAGGCCAAAACAGTCGATTGAAAATCACTCTTCCTCTATAGACAGCAGAGACCGTGCTTTCATGATGGAGATTGTGTACGGTGTTTTGAGATTCCGGGACGCACTCGACTGGATACTTAAACATTTCCTCGAAAATACATCAAAACCGGGCATTTTCACTCTGAATAACCTCAGAATGGCCTTATACCAGATATATTTTATGAGAACACCATATTGGGCTGTTGTAAACGAATCTGTTGAAATAGAAAAGGCCAAGGGGAAACCTTCATTGGTTAATGCTGTTTTAAGAAATATATTGAGGCAAAAAAAGGATTTTGACTTTCCTTTCAAATTGTCCGATCCGGTTTTGAATATATCTATAAACACTTCCCATCCAAAATGGCTCATCAGGAGATGGATCACCAGATTCGGTGAGGATGAAACCATGTTATTGGCTGCGGCGAACAATAGAATCCCGCCGTTTACCATAAGAGTAAATACCTTAAGGTGTTCGAGGAAGGAACTTCTTTTAAAATTATCAGAAAATGGCGTTAAGGCTGAACCGACTGTCTTTTCGCCTGATGGCATTTTGCTCGAGGGGATACACTCATATCAGGAACTGTCATTCATTCACGGTTCTTTTTCGGTGCAGGATGAGGCTTCGCAGTTGATTGCCTATCTTCTCAACCCTGAACCCGGAGAAAGGATACTGGATGCCTGCGCAGCCCCGGGCGGGAAAACCACCCATATGGCACAATTGATGCAGGACCGTGGAGAGATTGTTGCCGCAGAAAAAGATCCGCTGCGAATAAGCAGGCTTCGGGAGAATTTAAGAATCTCCGGGATAAAATCGGTAAAAATAATCAATGCCGATATAAACAATTTAAAAAATATTGGCACCTTCGACAGGATACTTCTTGATGCGCCATGCTCTTCACTGGGAGTCATAAGAAGAAACCCTGATGTTAAATATAGACATGGCGTCAGGGATTTGCTTGCATATAAGTCCAGACAGATAAAATTGCTTAATTCAGCATCAAATCTATTAAGTGAGAACGGAATTTTAGTATATTCTGTATGCTCGACTGAACCGGAAGAAGGAGAGGACGCAATAAATGAATTCTTGAAGACAGCAAAAGAATTCCGTATTATAGATGCTGATATTGAATTCATAAAAAAATTTACACATAACGGTTTTTTTAGAACATATCCGCATAGACATAATATGGACGGTTTTTTCGGGGTGATATTGTGCAGGAAAGAATAAACACTTTAATAAGGATACCTCTTATCTTTGCAATGTTCATTTTGCTTGGTCTGTCATTCGGCTATATTACATTCAAGATATTAAGTTTCAGCCGCACTGTGGAAGTCCCGTCTCTTATTGACAAAACTCTGCTGGAAGCAAATGAAACACTGAACAGGGCGGGTCTTTACCTGAAAATAGAGGGAGAAGATTATGATCCCTTAATACAGTCCGGCAGGATAATAAGGCAGGATATTCCCCCGGGCAACAAAGTAAAGGAGAAACGCTCCATCAAGGTGGTCATAAGCAAGGGACCAAGGGTATATTCTGTGCCTCTTGTCGTTAATGAAACTCTTGCCGATGCGGAAACAATTCTCCTTCAAAAAGGACTTAAGATAGGCAGATTAATATACGTACATTCTGATTCTGTTGAAAAGGGCAGGATAGTGTCGCAGAAGCCGGAACCTGATGAAAGGATTGCCGACAATATCACAATACTTGTAAGTCTTGGCCCTCATGAAGTAAGCTACTATTGTCCTGATTTTTTGCATAAGAATATCGGCAGCGCAAGAGAAACAGCGGACAAGCTTGATATCTTTATTGAGACAAAAGGCACAGGGAATATAGTATACGCACAAAAACCCAAACCTGGTTCTATAATAAAGACAGGCGATAAAATATACCTGGAATTAAAAGAGGAAACAATCAATGATTAAAATTGCCCCATCGATTCTTTCAGCGGATTTTTTGCGTCTGGGTGATGAGATAAAGGCCGTAGAAAACGCCGGCGCTCACATGATTCATATCGATATAATGGACGGTCATTTTGTCCCTAACATCACGATTGGATACTCTGTAGTCGAATCTATAAGAAAGATAACAAACCTGCCTCTCGATGTGCATTTGATGATCGAGGATCCGGATAAATTCCTGAATGATTTTATCGGGGCAGGCGCTGACATTCTTACCGTACATTATGAAGCCTCCGTTCATCTGCACAGGACTGTTCAGAGCATAAAAGAAATGGGCGCAAAGGCGGGGGTATCAATAAATCCTGCCACTCCGGTGCAGAATCTTGAAAATATTCTGCTGGATTCAGACATGGTGCTTCTTATGTCCGTGAATCCCGGTTTCGGAGGGCAGCATTTTATTCCGTATACTATAGAGAAGATAATTGCGTTAAAAAAAATGATTAAAGAAAAAAATTTATCCGTCCTGATTGAGGTCGACGGTGGAATAAAGCCTGAAAATGCCAGGGAAATCGCGGATGCCGGGGCTGATATACTTGTTATGGGGTCTGCGTTTTTCAAATCAGAAAATTATTCAAACACAATCAATAATTTAAATGAAATCCTTGAAAACAGATAAGCTGTTTCAAAAAGCAGAGGGTTTTAGACAGAAAAACCATTACGCCGAATCACTGTTTTTTTTTAAAAAAGCATTGAAGGGCTATCAAACAACACAAAATTCAGAGGGTGTTCTGGCATGCCAGCTTTCACTTGGCGACGTCTATAGAATGGCGGGCAATTTTGATCTTGCTGAAAAATCATATTCTGATGCCATAACAACAGGCGTGAAAATAAATGATAAGGTTGCGATATCAGACGCCAGGATAAATCTTGGTTTATCCTTGAGAGGCAAGGGAGACTGGGGAAGCGCCCTGAAAATATTCAATGAAACATTAAAGTTTTACAGGAAAAAGAACGATCTGCCCGCAACCGCCTTCACTCTCTGGGCGATTGCGGGCGCTTTAAGAATAAAAGGCGATATAATAAAAAGCATTAAAACATACAACGAATCTCTGGAAATATTTAAATCCTTGAAGTTCAGGCCGGGGACAGGCTATTCTCTGTGCGGTCTCGGAGGGACTTCAAGGGTCGCCGGCCTTTTTAATGAGTCGTTAAAGTATTACACTTCAGCAAACAGGCTTTTTTCAGGGATTAAAGACAATTTCGGTTTGGCATATTCGTATTGTGGGATTGGAAACGCTTTCAGAATGCTCGGTGAATACAATAAGGCCCTGTCAAATTTCTCAAAAGCGTCTTCTTTGTACAAAAAGATCGGAGACGTTGTCAGTTATTCTTATACGATATGGAGCACAGGCACAACGCATAAAATGCTGGGAAATTATCCCGCTGCGCGCAATTGCTTCAAGATGGCCGGATCCCTCTTCAGAAAAACAAAAGATCCGAGGGGCTCCATTTACTGCATGCTCGGACTTGGAGAGCTTGCCCTGCTGGAGGGGAGAAAGATTATGGCGGAAAAATATATGATCACATCCCTTTCCAGCGCTTCAAAATACGGTTTTAAGGTTGAAAAATGTCATTCCGAAATTTTACTGTCTCTTTTGCATGGCAAATCAAAGACAGGCTGTTATAATAAATTGGGGCTAAAATTAAATTTCGAGAAAGTCCCTTTCAACATACCTTGATAATATTTGTATATTGCAGAAAATAATCCAGGCATATGACTTTTAAGATTTCGGCCGGACTCGAAACGCAACTGTTGAAAATAAGCCTGATGAACAACTGGAGAATTATTTATTTTGACTGTTTTTAACATACCAAACACATTGACAATAATTAGGATATTAATAATACCGGTGTTTATCACCGCAATAATTTATACGAGATACGAATACGCGCTTTACCTTTTCCTGCTTGCTGCGCTGACCGATATGCTTGACGGTCTTTTTGCAAGACTTACAAACCAGAAAACCGTCCTCGGGACATTGCTGGACCCTCTTGCGGATAAATTTCTTCTTGTAACCTCATTCATATTTTTTTCTATCTATAACTGGATACCGAAATGGCTTGCTATAACCGTTATAAGCAGGGATCTGATCGTGGTGATCGGCTGGTTCCTGCTTTATCTTATTACTCACAATTCAAAGGTTGAACCTTTGATACTTGGTAAAATTGCGATAGCGCTGCAGCTTGTCACGCTTGCCTACGTTTTACTCAAAATCAATATAGAATCGCTTCCCGGGGTTCCGTATGCTGTTCTTCTTTTAACCGCAATAATAACTTCCGTGTCCGGCCTTCAATATATATATAAAGCGTTCAAATTGACAAATGCATCCTAAATGCGGCATAGAGATAGAAAAAGTTCTAACGGACAGTCCTGCTGAAGAAGCGGGTTTGCGGGCGGGCGATATACTTTTCAGAATTAATTCCCACCCTTTAAATGACGCAATAGATTTCATGTTTCACAAGAGTTCGGACAAACTGAATATTGATTTCATGCGTAAAGAAATAAAACATTCAACAATGATAAATATCGAAAATGAAATTGATCTTGGCCTGACGATTAAACCTTTCAGGGTTAAAACCTGCAGAAATAACTGCATTTTCTGTTTTGTAAAACAGCTTCCGAAAGGCCTCAGGAGATCCCTTTACATAAAGGATGAAGATTACAGGTTGTCATTTCTGTATGGAAACTATATCACTGCTTCAAATCTGGACAATAAGGACAGGAAAAGAATTTGCGAACAGAGGCTAAGCCCGCTTTATATATCCGTGCATACAACCAATAAATCTTTACGCAATAAAATGCTCGGGAATCCCAGGGCATCTGATATCATGAAAGAACTAAAATATTTTTCAGACCGGAAAATAAGAATGCATACACAGATTGTGCTTTGTCCCGGCTATAATGACGGCAGGGAGCTTAAAAATACAATCAGGGATATTTATAAATTTTATCCGTATACGGCATCAATTGCCGTGGTGCCGGTGGGTCTGACAAAACATAGAAAAACAAATGTTAATCCTGTTACAGAAGAAGACGCCTTAAAGGCGATAGAAACCGTTGAATCTTTCCAGAAAAGATTCAAGAAGAAGCATGGAGACCATATCGTTTACTGTGCGGATGAAATGTATATAAAAGCAAAGCAGCCATTCCCTAAAATAGGTGAATACGGCAGTCTCCCTCAGCTGGAAAACGGAGTCGGGATGGTGCCTCTTTTTATCAGTCAGTCGAAAAAGATCAAGACACCGAGGTCCATACCGCACAGGCGGAAATTTATTACTTTTACAGGCATGTCTTTTTTCCCTTTTTTAAAAAAATTCATTGATCGTCTGGCGGAAAAGGAAAACATCAATATTGATTTAATCCCTGTTGAAAATAAATTCTTCGGAAATTCTGTTACTGTTACCGGTCTTTTATCAGGCCGTGACATCATAAAATGTTTACATGATAACATCGACTCTTATGAAATACTTATTGTTCCAAAAGATGTCCTTAAAGAAGATGAAAATATTTTTCTTGATAATGTATCCCTGGAAGATATTGAGGATACAACCGGACTGAAGACCGTCATAACCGACGGCACGCCGCAGGGCCTTTTGGACACAATTGCATGCTTCTGACAAAACGGAGGTGACTATGAATATCACGGGCAAAACCAGGATAACAGGACTTTTCGGGTATCCGGTTGAACATTCTTTATCGCCGTCGATGCACAATGCGGCTTTCAAACATCTCGGTCTCGATTGCTGTTACCTTCCCTTTCAGGTGCATCCGGATTTTCTGGGACACGCGGTAGAGGCGATAAGAGCGCTTAATTTCATCGGTGTGAATGTGACGGTGCCCCATAAAGAGCCGGTTATACCTTTTCTTGACATAATAAATGAGGAAGCCTCTTTCATCGGCGCTGTCAATACAATCGTCAACTCGGAAGGCAGGCTAAAAGGTTTCAATACGGACGGAAGGGGGTTCATGCGATCTTTGTCGGAAAACAATATTGCCGTCAAAGGAAAGAAAATACTGGTTGTGGGCGCTGGAGGAGCTTCGAGGGCTATAAGCTATTATATAAGCGAAAAGGCCGCCCTTCTGAATCTGTTCGATATTGATAATGTCAAACTTGCAAAACTCGTTTCAGACCTCTCAAGGATAAGGACTAACGTATCAGGCATAAGCAGTCTGGACGACCTGAAGGAATTTGAAATAATAATAAACGCCACTCCTCTCGGCCTTGGAAAAGAAGACCCTTTGCCTTTTGCTGTAGATTCACTCACGCCGGAACATACTGTATGCGATCTTATATACAAGAAAACACCTGTCCTGGAGCAGGCTTCCCAAAAAGGCTGTAAAACCATGGACGGTCTGGGCATGCTTCTGTGGCAGGGAGTTTTTGCATTCGAACTCTGGACCTCTGCCCCGGCTCCGGTTGATGTCATGAAAAACGCCTTGTTAAACCGCATATCGAGATCTCTGGCATGATATTTGCCTTTACTTAAAGTTCCCTGTATGATAAAATTTTTTATGAAGAGAAGTTTGTTTCTTATCCTCTCTTTATTAATCCTTTTCCTTTTTTTCATAATGGTCAAAAGTGAGAGGGAAAGCAGGGTGGATATTCAATTCAACAGCGAATCCTTTATCGAAGGGATAAAGATATTTCACAAGATAAACGGAAAATCCGAGTGGATTTTGACGGCCAAAAGGGCTGATATAATTGAGAACGGCGAGAAGGCAAGGCTTTCCGATATCGAAATGACCGTAGAAGACAGGGGCATGACGATATTCGCTGACAAGGGGTTTTACGACTTTACAAATAAGAATATCACTATTGACGGAAAGGTAACGGCAAAAAAGACCGACTATTCAATAATGACTGAAAATATTGAACTCGACACAAAGGCCGGCAATTTAAGAACAGATGAAACCGTCATAATAAATGGCAACAATTTCAGTCTGCAGGGCAAAGGGATGGATATAGACAACACAGAACAAAAAGTGAGGATACACGGAGATGTTAAAGCGACTTTTAATAATTAGCTTCTTTTTTATTGCAGTTCCTGCCGTAAACTCATTCTCTGAAGACACGCGAGCAGTGAAGGGGCCGATAATTGTCACTTCAGAAATGCTTACCGCCGATAACAAGGCGCATACCGCTTTCTTTGAGAAGAATGTCATTGCAAAAACGACCGATATGACCCTGTATGCCGACGCAATGCTTGTTTATTACAATGATAAGAGCGGCGATGTCAATAAGATAGAAGCAACCGGCAATGTTAAACTTCATAAGGATACAAACGTTGTTACATCCCAAAAAGCAACTTACTATGCGGGAGAAGATAAGGTTGTCTTTTCGGGTGAACCCCGTGCGGTTGACGGAGAAAATGTTGTGACAGGCACAAAAATGACATTTTTTTTAAAAGATGACCGGACAATCGTGGAAAACAGCAAAGTTTATCTTAAAAATAAAAAGGACCGATAAATGCATCTTCTTGAAGTTAAGGGTCTCCGTAAAACCTACGGGAAAAAAATTGTTCTGAAAAATATCGATCTCCATGTTGCAACCGGTGAGATAGTCGGCCTGCTCGGCCCTAATGGAGCCGGGAAAACAACCAGTTTCTACGTTATGCTGGGACTTATAAGACCCGATAAAGGCAATATCTTTCTTGACAAGGAAGATATAAGCCTCCTTCCCATGTATAAAAGGGCATTGAGGGGAATAAGTTATCTGCCCCAGGAACCCTCGATTTTCAGAAGGCTTTCTGTAAAAGACAATCTGAAAGCAGTACTTGAAATTAAGGGACTTTCAAGGGAAGAAATAGACGTGGAAACAAAACAGCTTCTAAAAGAATTCAATCTTGAGGAATTCTCGAACAGGAACAGCTATGAACTCTCGGGCGGCGAGAGAAGGCGTGCCGAGATTGCAAGGGCAATTGCAACAAAACCGACTTTTATGCTCTTTGACGAACCTTTTGCAGGTATAGATCCAATAGCAATTATCGAGCTTAAAAAAATGTTTTCCTATTTAAAGAATAAAGGCCTTGGTATTGTAATCACCGACCATAATGTCAGAGACACGCTCTCGATAACTGACAGGGCTTATATTATAAACAATGGAGAGATACTCGAAGAAGGCGTCCCTGACAAGCTTATTTCAGCTCCAAAAGTAAAAGAGGCATATCTCGGCGAGGAGTTCAGACTCTGATGGCACTGGAAAGTCGTCTCGAATTAAAGCTTTCCCAAAAGCTCGTGCTGACCCCCCAGTTGCAGATGGCGATAAAACTATTGCAGATGCCCCAACTGGAGTTATCCCAGACGCTTAACCAGGAGTTGATCGAAAATCCTTTCCTGGAAGAATCAACGGATGCGATTACTACTGAAGAACTTACAACAGAGGAAAAGGAATTTGAGGAATTGCCGGATTCAACAGATGACTCCGAGATGCCTCTTGAAAAAATGATGAGTTTTGTTTCTGACGACTATTTCGAAGAAAGAAGCTCAGACGGAAGAGATCTTGGATATTTTACACCCGGCAAAACAGCCCAGCCTTCTTTTGAATACTTTCTATGCAGCTCATCCGATCTTTTTGACCATCTTATATGGCAGCTCCGACTGTCAAAAGAAGACGAGGAGATAAGGAGTATCGGCGAAATAATAATAGGCAATCTTGACGAGAATGGATATCTGAGACTTACTATCGAGGAGATCCAGAGCATTTCAAAGGCTGATATCATAAAGGTGGGGAAAGCCCTTGAACTGGTCCAGAGTTTTGATCCTCCCGGCATTGCCGCCAGAGATATCAAAGAGTGTCTCCTTTTGCAGCTGAGAAACCTTGACCTTCACGACTCTCTGGTAAATAATTTGGTGCTGAACAATCTCGATCTGATCGGGAAAAAGAAATTTTTACAGCTCTCAAAAATCTATAATGTTTCTATAGAGGAAATTATGTCAGCTGTTAAAGTTATCGAAGGGCTCGATCCTAAACCCGGAAGAAATTTTTCCTCATCCGCTGTTAATTACATTGTGCCTGATGTCTATATAATAAAGAATGACAGCGGATACCAGATACTTCTCAGCGATGAGGGACTGCCAAAACTAAGAATAAGCAGTTATTACCAGAAACTGCTGTCCCAGAGAAATTCGATACCTAAAGAAGACAGACAATTTCTGGAAGAAAAACTTCGTTCCGCAATATGGCTGCTCAAGAGTCTTTCCCAGAGGAACAAGACCATTTATCGCGTAACCGAAAGCATACTCAACTTCCAGAAGGATTTCTTTGACAACGGCATTAATTACCTAAAACCCCTGAATCTTAAAGATGTCGCTATAGAGCTCAACCTTCATGAAAGCACTATCAGCAGAGTAACTTCCAACAAATATCTTTCATGTTCTCACGGCATTTACAGCTTCAAGTTTTTCTTCAGCAATGCGATCCAGAGCGACGCGGGGGGAATATCTTCAACGACTATTAAGGAAATGATCAGGAAAATAATAAATGAGGAGGATCACTACAGACCTCTGAGCGACATGCATATTGTTGATATTCTGAAGAATAAAAATATTACTGTTGCAAGAAGGACGGTTGCAAAATACAGGGAAGAATTAAAGATTCCGTCACATACACACAGAAAAAAATTTTCATCTAACGCACAATCACATACTTAAAAGGAGGAAATGATGAACGTCATAATTAACGGCAAGCATTTTGAAGTTACATCGGCGTTAAAAAAATATGCGGAAGAGAAGATAAAGAAGTTTGAACGCTACCTGTCTGATATATCAGAGGCAGTGATAACCCTCAGCATTGAGAAATACAGGCATAAGGCAGAGGTTCTTCTCAAGGTAAACGGTGTTTTGATACAGGCCGAGGGCGTGACAGGAGAAATTTATTCTTCAATAGATGAAGTTTCTGAAAAACTTGAACGGCAGGTCAAAAAATATAAGGAAAAACTGGTTTCACACAGAAAAGGGGCCGATAAAACCGCCGGGGTTTTCACAAAAACTTCTGTCGCTGCAGAAAGCGGCATGATTATAAAAAACAAGCGTTTTGAATTAAAACCGATGAGTCCTGATGAAGCGTCCATGCAGATGGAGCTTCTTGACAAGGACTTTTTTGTTTTTTTAAACGATATAAGCGGCGATATCAATGTGATTTACCGCAGGAGAGACGGCAATTTTGGTCTTATAGAACCTGTCAGATAATTTCTGTGAAGACCGGAAAATCGTATTACAGAAATAAGGCCTCTTCAACTGAGAAAAGCAACTCCTCAAGGATTGTTATAATCACAGGTCTTTCCGGTTCCGGCAAGACCGTCGCCCTGAGGGCTGTTGAAGATGCCGATTATTTCTGTGTGGATAATCTCCCGGTTTCATTAATAAGCTCCCTTGTATCTAAATTATCTTCAAATACGGAGATCAGGAACATAGCTGTCGGTATCGATATACGTGAAAAAGAATTTCTGCGGAACATCGATAAGACACTAAATTTCTTAAAAAACAGGCACAGGATAGAAATATTGTTTCTCGAGGCCGAAACCGACGTCTTGATCAGACGATTCAAGGAAACCCGACGACCTCATCCTCTCGGAGGAAACCTGGAAGACGCCATAAGAATCGAAAGAGATCACCTGTCTTTGCTGAAGGAAAATGCGGACAGGGTCATTGATACATCATCATTTTCACCCCACCAGCTCAGAAAGCTCGTCACATCCCTCTATGTGCCTAAAGTCAACCTTAAGGATATGACGGTCAGCCTCATTTCATTCGGATTTAAATACGGCGTTCCCCAGAATGTTGATCTGCTGTTTGACGTGAGATTTTTGCCAAACCCTAATTTTATACCTTCGCTCAAGCCTTTGAACGGCAAGGACAGACCTGTAGTGAAATATCTTTTCAGACACTGGGAAACAAAAGAATTCATGAAAAAGGTCGGAGGTCTTCTTGATTTCCTGATACCTCTTTACATCAAGGAAGGAAAATCATATCTTGCTATTGCATTCGGCTGTACCGGAGGCAACCACCGTTCACCTGCAATAGTGGAAGAAATTGTCAAGTCCCTGAAAAAAAATAATCTGGATTTAAACATTATCCACAGAGACATCTCGTGATATAATATCAATACTATGATATACCTCGACAATAATGCAACGACGCCTGTTGACCCCGAAGTTTATGATGCGGTGTTTTCATGCCTCAAACGCGATTTCGGCAATCCTTCAAGCAGCCATCTTCTGGGCCGGAAGGCAAAGGAATTTATAGAATCTTCGCGAGCATCTATTGCAGAATTTCTTGGATGTACCCATGAAGAAATCTGTTTTACATCCGGCGGCACCGAATCAAACAATCTCGCAATATTAGGTTCCAGCCTTCTTCACCGCAGCGGGCATATTATAACATCTTCGATTGAGCATCCGTCGGTAATCAACACATGCCGGCATCTCGAGTCACTCGGTTTTGATATCACCTTTGCACCGGTGGACAACGATGGAATTGTCAGATTAGATAAAATCAGAGAAGCTGTCAGAAAGAATACGTTTCTGATATCCGTAATGCATTCAAACAATGAAACAGGGGTTATTCAACCCATCAAGGAAATTGGAGCGCTTGCGAGAGAGAACAATATCGCATTCCATGTTGATTCTGCTCAATCCATAGGCAAAATGCATTTCAGCCTTAATGATCTGAAAATAGATCTAATGACTATAGTTTCTCATAAATTCTATGGGCCAAAAGGCGTCGGCGCCCTTTTTATCAGAAAAGGGATAAATCTAAAGCCAATTTTTTACGGAGCCTGCCATGAAATGGGGATAAGGCCCGGAACCGAAAACGTCCCCGGCATAATAGGTCTTGGCAAGGCGTGTGAGATAGCGCAGAGGGATCTGGAGCTAAGGGTCTCACATACTACCGGTCTGAGGGATCTGCTTTTTAATAACCTGAAGACCCATATCCCGGATATTAAACTCAATGGTCACCCGACAAAAAGACTTCCGAACACTCTTAATATATGTCTACCGGGGATATCCTCGCTTGCTCTTATAGAAAAAATTAAGAACCATGTTGCGGTTTCGTCCGGTTCTGCTTGCAACTCCGGTAAACAGACGCCATCAAATGTTCTGAAAAATATGGGGCTTTCTGATGAGGAAGCATTATCGTCCATCAGACTCAGTGTTGGCAAAGATAATACAGAAGCAGAAATAAACGAAGCTTCCGAGATAATCGCGCAATCGGTTTTTTCCATGAAAAAAGCGCCTGTCAGATAATTTTTCGGGCAATCTCTGGATATATTTCTTTATAATAAAACAGTCTATGCAATATCTTGATGTAGTATTCCCTTTAAACCTCGGTCCACTGACCTACAGATGTCCGGAAGACCTGCTTGAAAATGCACAGCCCGGGATGATTATCACCGCTCCCCTTAAGAACAGACTGACAAAAGGGATTATCTTCAAAAAAAGTGTCCTGTCTCCTCAGGGGAAAATTAAGGAAATAGTCAAAGTACACGGCGATTCCCCGGTACTCAGCAGAAATATGTTAAAGCTTTTGAGATGGATGTCCGACTATTACATATCCCCGGAGGGACTTGTTTTAAAACAGACTTTACCTAAAGAAATATTTTCTGATACACACTCCGGGAAATCAAAAAAAGAGCCCGGCAATACCGGAAGAATTCCGGTATTGCCGATACCGGAAGAAGAAATCTCCCCTCTCCTGGCATCTGTCCGTGACAATGTTTATCATACCTACCTGCTTCATTCCCCGTCATTGATATATGAATACTCTATAGCCTCCGCATTGCTTAATACAACGCGGAATATTATAGTCCTGTTTCCCGAGGTTTCACAGGCAAATATGTTTTTTTCCTCCATTAATGATAAATTTAAAGACAGGGCCTGCCTTCTTCACGGGGAAACTCCGAAGGGCAGGCGTTCAGAATATATAGCGGGGATTCTCTCGGGGAAATACGATATAGTGGTTGGGACACGGCCTGCATTGTTCTCGCCATTAAAAAGCGTATCGCTCATTATCACAACCGGCGAACACAACAGCTCATACAAGCCTGAAGAAGGTGTCAGATACAATATAAGGGACGTAGCGGTAATGAGGGGTTTTATTGAGAAGGCTCCAGTACTTCTATCTTCAGTAACTCCCTCAATAGATTCCTATTACAACGCTCTTTCAGGCAAATACAGGCTTATCAGTCCGGACATTCCTCATAACAGGCCTGTCATAAGGATAATTGATATGAGATTCGAAAAAAAAATCCGTCCGAATATTTCTAGGACAGTCTTTGAGCGGTCTAAAAATTACATCAAGAACAACAGAAAAATAATATTTGTTATTAACAGGCGGGGTTACTCTACAACGCTTCTCTGCAATGAATGCGGACATATCGAAAAATGCGGCATATGCAATATGCCTGTGGTCCTCCACAAAAGTGACAACGTCCTGAAATGCCATTACTGCGGTAAAATAAAAGAAGCAACAGACAGTTGCACCAGATGTAAAAGTTACAATCTCGAACTTTTAGGTTCCGGCACTCAAAGGGTGCAGGAAGATATCGGGGAACTTTTCGGCGTTGAAACGATAAGGTTCGACAGCGACAAAGCCAAAAACAAATCAGAAATCGATAAATTACTTGAGAACTTATCGGGCGATTCTTCGAAAATAGCAGTCTGCACAAAAATGCTGACAAAACGAATCGGGATAGCAGAAAATTTCTCCATGGCAGCAATTTTGAATATTGACGGCTCTCTGAATCTTCCCGACTTCAGGGCATCTGAAAAGGCGTATATGGAAATATCATCGATAGCAGAACTCATAAAACCAGATGGAGAAATATTTATACAGACAAGATTCCCCGGCAATGATCTTTTTAAGTATTTTAAGGCGGGACAATATGTCTCTTTCGTAAAGAAAGAATTATCTGCAAGAAAGGAACTTAATTACCCTCCATACTCAAAATTATTAAATATTATATTCACCGGAAGGTTCGAATCGCCGGAAAAGCTGTTAAAGACAATATGCGGTTTCAATACGGATATAGACATCTTCGGCCCTATCAAAACCCTTGACAGGAAAGGCAATGCCGAATATTCATTTTTACTGAAATCCCCTGACAGGAAGGCACTTAATACCGCGGCCAGAAAAATCCTTGAAAAATATGAAAAAGCAAAAGACGCAAAGATCAGGATAGATGTTGACCCCTTATAATCACTGCTTCTTCCTCGATCAAATTTCTGTAAATTTTCTCAACCTGTTTTCTCGTGCTCTCCTTTGAACGGTTATTATCTATAGTATAGTCGGCAAGTTTCTTCTTTACATTGATTGGAAGTTGAGCCCGAAGCCTGACAAGCGCTTCATTTTCTGAAACCCCCTCTTTTTTCAGCCGCTCAACAGCCTTCTGCCGTGTTGTATAGACTGTAATGGTTTTATCAAACCTGTCCTGGTAATTACCTTCGAAAAGCAGCGGTATTTCAACCACTAACACGTGTCTGCTGTCTTTTATTTTATCAATAAAATTGTCGATTTTGCTTAAAACTAAAGGATGAAGCAGTTTCTCAAGTTTTTCTCTTATCTTCTTGTTTTTAAACGCTATACCAGCAATCTTCCTCTTATCAACCTTATTGTCTTTACTTACTGCATTACTGCCTATCAAATTGTTAACACTCTCAATTACTTCCTTTTCGTTAAGCAGTATATCCACTATTCTGTCGCAATCAATCGTCACAGCCCCGAGATGTCTGAAGACTGAAAGCACATAGCTTTTGCCCATTCCGTAATTACCTGTCAATCCCGCGACCAACATTTATTTATTATATACCGAAAACATGCTGTTGCCAAAAGAATAAGATGGACCTATTGGCTGGATTTTATATCTTGATAATCATACTTCATACCCGACCGAAAAAATGACAGCTTTCTATCTCTATTTTTCGGCCCGATATAGCGATTGACGCAATCTAAATTCTGGGTTATATTATATAATTAATTTTTCCTTGGAGGTAACATAAGGCTATGCCTATATATGAATATGAATGCACGAAATGCAGAACTCATCATGAGATAATGCAGAAGATTACAGAAAAACCCCTTACGAAATGTCCCGACTGCGGCGGGAAAATGAAGAAAATGATCTCAAACACCTCTTTTGTGCTTAAGGGCACAGGCTGGTACGTTACAGATTATGCTTCAAACAGAAAAAATGATGAAGCAAAAGATTCGAGGAAAAAGACCGATAAACCGGTTGATCTGAAAAGTGAGCTGAAGAAAGAGACAACAACGGAAAACAACGCTAAAGCCAAAGAAGCTGTAGCAGCAAAATAGTGCCGTCACCCCACGTTCATATTCCATTCAACAGGATACCGGAATACATTGATTTTATTAAAAAAAATGAATTAAATCTTGAAATATATTTCGGATCAGGGATTCTGGACGCGATAACCGAAGATGAAATAATTTCACTGAAGAATTCTCTCGACTATAATCCCTCACTTTCAATACATGCTCCATTCATGGATCTTTCCCCTGGGGCAGTAGATTTTAGGATTCGCGAAGTGACCTTGGAGAGGTTTCATCAGGCGCTTGATATTGCGGAATTGCTTAAATCAAAAACTGTTGTTTTTCACTCAGGTTATGAAAAATGGAAGTATGCCCTTAATATAGAACTATGGCTTGAAAAAAGTCTTATTACATGGCAGATCATCAATAAAAAGGCTATCGACATAGGGGTAAAAATCGCTATAGAGAATATTTTTGAAGATGAACCGACCAATTTAAGGCTTTTAATGAAAAATATGAATTCAGAAAATTTCGGAATATGTTTTGATACCGGTCATTGCAATCTCTTTTCCCGGGTATCACTCGAAAGCTGGATGGAGGCTTTAAATCCGTATGTAATCGAACTTCACCTGCACGACAACAACAGGACTTCAGATCAGCATCTACCCATAGGAGAAGGCTCTTTTGACTTTGATACTTTCTTTCGCTTGCTCAGGAATAAAGAATGCATATTTACCATTGAAGCCCATTCCCCTGAAAATGTCATGAAAAGCTTAGAATACATAAAGAATTTATAATGTATGCACCCTATCACTCATCTTAAAACCTTTTAGTTTAAAACACTTATTACCCTTATATTGAACTAAAACTTTATGTGATTCCCCCATTCCCTGTGGCATAATTATCTTTTTTATCCTTGCTATCTCAAACAAATAATCTTTTGAACCTGAGGCAAGCTTCTCTATCTCGGCATCGAGTCCGAGAGACAAAAGAAACATTCCCTGGCTGCAATATCCTATTGTCCTGAAACCGATTTCTTCCCCCCATTTTTTTACTGAAGAAAAATTTACATGTGCAGTAATGTCCTGTTTTCCGATATTTTTATAAGGGTCTTCATTGACCTGGTGTTTGTAATAACACATCAGTGTTCCCCTGTTTCTGTCCTCACTGAAGTATTCCCTGTCTGAATGCCCGTAGTCTATTGTAAAAATAAATCCTTCTCTTAAGACCATATTAATATCTTTCAGCCAGCCCCTCAAATGGAGATTAACCTCCGTTCTATAACCTTCTTCAAATTCAACGGCAATGTCCTTGAAATATTCTGAAATTTCATGCCTGCTCAAAGTTCCTGATTTTTCTTTCAGGTCTTTCCCGTCAAAAACAACATATATCTCCTTCATTTCTTCTTCCATCTGTATCAGATGAACGGGAAAAGCATCAAGCAGTTCATTTGAAAATATGCATCCGACGACATAGGACATCTCTGTTAATGAATTACACCATCTTATTTTTTCCGAAAATCCGGATAATATTCTTTTTTGATTGCTTAACAATTCCTGATTGATCTCTATTATTATGTACTGAAGCGAATCATAAAACTCTCTGTCTTTCAGAAATTCGAGCATGTCTCTGCATAGATAACCCTCACCCGCCCCCATCTCAATAACCTTAAAGTCATGAGGTCTTCCCATTATTTCCCACATCTCCTCAATCTGCTTTCCGATCATTGCCCCGAACACAGGGTGCAGATGAGAGGTTGTGTAAAAATCTCCTTCCCTTCCAATTCTTACAGGACTTGCAGAGTAATAACCGAATTCCGGGTCATAGAGGGCCATTCCCATGAATTGCTCAAAAGTTATCGGGCCCTCCTCTTTAATCCTTCTGATTATTTTTTCTTTCAGCATAGCTAAATTAAAACAGGGAATACTTTTTATGATCGATACAGGGAAATATCTTGAAAATCAGAATAAAAGCAGTCGGTTAAAAATCTTATTAAAACTCTTCCTGCCACATTTCAGGGGTAAACCTGACAGATCTGTTCCTGCCCGATTACTTATCAGGCCTATGGTCTTACCCCTCCTTTGTATTCCGGTCACCAGATATCCGTTTTATATATTATTTAATCTCAAGCATTCTGTCCAGAGCCCTTTTGGCGGGAATTCTAATATGCTCCGGCACTTTTATAATATGCCTGTTTTCGCGAAATGCGCTGATTATGCTTTGAAGGGACGTCTTCTTCATATTGGGGCAGATCATATCTTTCCTCAGCGGATAAAAAGCCTTGTCAGGATTTTCCTTCCTCAGTCTGTACATAAGACCTATTTCCGTGCCTACAACAAATTCTTTTGTCGTTGACGATCCTGCAAATCTTAACATGCCGGATGTACTTGTGACATGGTCCGCCATCTCGAGGACTTCGAGCCTGCATTCCGGATGAGCCATTACAAGGGCATGCGGATGCTCTGCTCTTGCCTTCTTAACATCGTCCGGGGTTACTCTTTCATGTACATGGCAGAAGCCGTCCCACGCAATAACCTTCTTTCTGGTATTTCTTGCAGCCCACATAGACAGGTTTTTGTCGGGGATGCAAATGACCTGCTCATCAGGCAAAGATTCTATTACCCTGACTACGTTTGCCGATGTGCAGCATATATCGCTTTCAGCCTTTACTTCTGCTGTCGTGTTTACATATGCGACCACAGGCACGCCAGGATATCTCTGCTTGATATCTCTCAAAGTAAAGTTGGGAGGATAAACAAAATCCGGAGGGTTCGCAAATCCCGGGAAGCTCTTTCTTACAGGCCTCGGGGAATCAACCCTGATCATATCCGCCATAGGACAGACAGCGTCAATCTCGGGGAGAAGAACTGTTTTTTCGGGAGAAAGTATTGAGGCGCTCTCAGCCATAAAATTTACACCGCAGAAAACTATCATGTCGCATTCCTTTGTGGCTGCTATCCTTGAAAGTTCGAGGGAATCACCTACAAAATCCGCAATTTCCTGAACCTCATCCCTCTGATAATTATGCGAGACTATTATCGCTCGCTTCTGTTCCTTGAACATGAGTATCTGTTCCCGGAGAGAAACAATGTCTGCTGGCATCTAAAACCTTATGCTAGCATTTTTTGCTAAAGGAGAATTTGTGAAGAGAATTGTACCGTCATCAAGTACAATTTTATAAATAGGGGTGGTTTTATCACGGGTCTCTGAATCCGTAACCGTATAAACTCGCTTTCCTCTATAAATAGAAAAAATCTTATTCACGTATTGCCTTGTTTCTGATATAGGCGGAACACTTCCATATTTTTCAACTGTTTTGGGACCTGAGTTATAGGCGGCAAGCGCAAGTGTCAGGTTCCCGTTGAACTTTTCCAGGAGATACTTCAAATACTTCGTACCTCCATCTATATTTTCTTCAGGGTTAAAGGGATTGCCGACATTCATATCGCTTGCGGTAGAAGGCATCAATTGCATGAGTCCCATTGCGCCTTTTCTTGAAACAGCCCTGTGGTTCCCGTTTGATTCGGTCTTTATAACTGCATGGATCAATTCGGGCTCTATCTGATATTTGACAGCAGCCTTATGAACATAACCGCTGTATTTCACGCCTTGCACCTCATTGTTTTCAATGATTTTTCTTTGTCTGATGACCCTCTCCGTCTTTTTGCCGAAAGGGGCATCCGTGTAGCAAACAACACCATTCTCGTCTGTGTATTTATATATATCTGAATATGCTTTCGGGACAAAGATAAATAACATCAAAAGCAGTATCAAACCTACCCTGCACATGAACAAATCTTACCATTTAAACGCCTGAGTGTCAATAATTTTACACTTTTACGCATTAAATGTTATAAAAAAACAGGCAAATGAGGAGGGTTTTACTGATGATTTTACCCAAAAAACGAAAAACCAACGCAACAAGTGATAAGAAAACAAAAATCCTTTCAGGAAGGTCAAAGGGTGCAAAAACAATGAACCGCCGCAGCGAACTTCTTGAAATCGTTGACAGCTCAGGAAAGGTTATCGGACTTGCGGAAAGATCCGAGTTTCATGGCAACCCATCGATGATCCATCGTGTTGTTCACGTGCTTGTATTCAATAAAACAGGGCAGCTTCTTCTGCAAAAACGTTCTAAAAACAAAGATACAGCGCCGGGCAAATGGGATACATCAGCAGGCGGACACATAAATCCAGATGAGGACACTCTTGATGCTGCCAGAAGGGAGATGCAAGAAGAACTCGGCATATCAGGATGTGAATTATTTTTTTTACACAAATACTTATATTCAAGCCTCCTCGAAACAGAACTTGTCAACACTTATGCATGTGTTTATAACGGCAAAATTCTTTACAACAAAGAGGAAATAGATGAGGTCGGATACTGGAATTTCGAGGATATTTCCGGAAATTTTGGCAGCGGCCTATTCAGCAATAACTTTGAATGCGAAATAAGCGCTTGCATGAAAATGTCCGGCTGTTTAAACCTTTCTTTCCTCAGCCCCGAAAATATATTTATGGATCTGGAGATTAAGCCTGACATCAAGCCTGTCTTCAATTATCCATCTTGCAAGAAATAATGGATTTAATTTAGCGTAAACAGGAGAAAAAAGTATTTCGCACTTTTTATTAAGATTATGTTCAGAAATTATTTTTTTTGACCAGTCGTAGTCTGCCCTGTCACATATCACAAACTTTATCTCATCTGAAGGTTTTATATAACCGAGATTCGAGAAATCCATTTTCTCACTCATACCGCTTCCTGGAGTTTTTATGTCTAAAATAATGACGGCCTGTTTATCTATATCCCTTATACTGGCCGAACCGTTCGTCTCAATCAATACCTTGAATTCCTTTTTTATAAGATTGCTTATCAAACTGAGCGTCTCCTTTTCTTGAAGAAGGGGCTCCCCGCCTGTAATTTCGACCAGCCTAACCCCTGCTGACAAGACCTGGTCTGTAATTTCATCAATTGTCATCTCTATGCCGGCATCATATGCATATTTTGTATCGCAATAAGAACACCTCAGGTTGCACCCGGTCAGCCTGATAAAGGTACATGGCAATCCCGCATAACTTGATTCTCCCTGTATGCTTGTGAATATTTCGCAGACTTTCACGAGTTTGTTTCCTTCATAATATCACTATTCCTTTTTTTGATTATCAGATACCCGGAAAAGAGTATCAGAAACCCGCCTAAAAGGGATCTGATGCCGGGAAACTCTCCGAAGAAAAACATTGCCAGCATCATGGCGCCCACCGGCTCTAAATATCCGAGTATCGCTGCCTTACCTGCCATCACTTCTTTTAACCCTCTGATATACAGTAAGGGAGCTATTGTTGAATGCACAAGTCCAAGCACAACAAAGTACCCCAGAGCTTCGGCAGGAAATTCCTTTATAAACGGCAAAAGGAGGGATACCACCATGAGATTCTGTAAAACAGTTATTATCAACGGGCTGAAATTCCTGGCAAGGAATCTCCCTATAATGATAATCAGGGCATATGTAATACCGGACAAAACCCCGGCAATTATCCCTGCCAGATGTCCTTCGGACAAAGAAAACCCGTTCAACATCAGCCAAAGTCCGGCGGAAGAAATTATAATCGCCATTACAGCAATCCTTTGCACAGGTTCTTTCAGCAATAGCGGCGATAATATAGAGACAAAAACAGGAGCAGTATAATGCGTCATCACTGCATTGGCAATTGTAGTATTCTTGAAGGAGAAATAAAACAACAGATTATTAAAAAGGAAAACAGGGCCGAGCAGGAAAAGATAGGGGATTTTCTTTGCCTTGGACAGCTCTTTATGCTCTTTAGTCAAAAATAAAATTACGCTCTGAATTACAAGCGCAATAAAGGCCGGGAAAAATATTGTATAAATCAGGCCGGTATCGGCTGCTCTGACAACGATACCAAGGGAACTCCATATGAAAATCGCAATCAGTATATACAGGGAAGCCATGAATTTAGTATATCTACACAGAAAGGGACAGATTCCTTATATTCTTCATCACCCTCCTGCGCAATTTCCCCGGATTCTCTTTTTTGTAAAGCATTTCCCCGTTATCGATCATGTCGACAAGAATATCGGAATAGCGCCCGCCGCATCTGCACCTGTAATTTTTCTTCGTATTAGGCACTATTTCCCTGAGCGAGCATCTATTACATTCGAGCACCCTTTTGCTCCCCGACCATTTCCCTCTCTTCGCATAAGGTTTCCCTTCGACTTCCATAATGTCCATTGCAAAGTCAACAACAGGGGCATTGCTGATCGACGTGCCTATGCCGTAGCCGTCAACCATGGGATTTAATACCGGGACATCTTCCTCCTTTATCCCGCCGCTTACATAGAACTTAACATGACCGTATCCCCTCATATCAAGCTCCCATCTTGCCTCCTCGAGTATGCGGTAGAAATTTCCCCGTCTTGATGAAGGCGTATCAAATCTTACGGCATAAAGTCTATTCCCCAACGCCTCGGCCACATTAAGACACTCGAATTTCTCATCAAGAAATGTGTCTATCAGTGCGACCCTCTTGATCTCCGGAGCCAGCACTTCATCATAAGCCTTAACAGCATCTACAGTCGAACCGAAACAGATTATAAGCGCATGAGGCATTGTACCCATAGGGTCTTCGCCGATAATCTCGCCTGATTTTATCACAGCCACGCCGTCGCACCCGCCGATAAAGGCGTTTCTTTCTATCATGGGGGCAAGCATGGGATGCATCCTCCTTGCACCAAAACTGATTACAGCCCTTTTGCCTGCAAGTTTTTTGAATCTGGCCGCCTTGGTTGCAACACCCGAGGCCTGGCATATAAGCCCGAGGATGGCTGTTTCATACACACAGAAATCCTGATACATTCCTTCTATCTCTATAACCGGTTCGAAGGGGTAAAAAACTGTCCCCTCTTTCATTGCCCTTACCTTTACAGGGATATGCCTCATCAGATATGCAGCTTCCTCAAGCCCGGCGAAAACAGCCCAGGGCCAGTTCTCCGGCAGACTCTTGGCGATAAATTCGGCCTTCACTCTTCTGTTTAATTTCTTTGCCTTGAGGATCTGCAAAGTACGGTCAAAATAAACATCTGTTATCCTGCCTTCTATAATATCTTTTGGCTCCGCTGTATGGAACATAATTAATCCCTCCAATAAAATCGGAAAAAAGAGAATAAAATACCTTACAATCTTAAGGGTTTTGAACCCCGTTTCCGGCAAGTAATTACCATTACTGTTTATTCCTTCCCCGCTATAAATTGCAGGGATCTCCTATGAGGCAAATTTCAGAAATATTTTCTTTCTTATACTATCTTAACTCCCAGGACATTCTTCATAATGCCCAACGCTGCATTGTGGTCTTTCCGGGAAAGTCCTGCAACTCCGTCCTTAACAACAGAGACTTTATAGTCCCTCAATACAGCATCCGAAGCGGTAAACAAAATACAGATGTGTGTAACGCATCCGGTTAGTTTCAATGAATCAATGTTCAGTTTCTTCAAAAGGGAATCGAGTTTTGTTTTATAAAAACCTGAGTATGTCTTTTTTTTAACTATCATATCCCCTTTTTCAGGTTTTAACTCTTTAACTACCTCAGCGCCTTTTGTCCCCTTTACCGCATGTGCAGGCCATCCGAAATTGGCGAACTCTGCATCGTCCGGCTCGTGTGCATCACAAATGTAAATGACAGGGCTTTTTTTTCTCCTGGCCTTACGTATTTCCTGTTTTATCTTTGGAATAACTTTCCTTGTCCCCGGCACTTCAAGCGGTGCGCCCTCCAGGACAAAATCATTCAGCATATCGATTATTAAAAAAGCCTCTTTGGACATGCCCATCCCTATCAAACAACTTTAAATTTCTTTTTAAGAGCCTTCTCTACGGGTTCCGGTATCAGTCTTCTTATATCACCACCGAATGATGCTATCTCTTTTACAATTGTGGCGGTCAGGAATGAATACTCCTCGCTGGGCATCATGAAGACAGTTTCGATACCGGGATGAAGCCTCCTGTTCATAAGCGCCATCTGGAGTTCATATTCAAAATCAGATACAGCCCTTAACCCCCTTATAATAGCAATCCCTTTTCTGTTTTTTACATATTCGACAAGAAGACTATTGAAAACTTCAACCTTTACTCTTTCATAACTTTTCAATGATTCTTTCAACATTGAAATTCTTTCGTTAACAGAAAACAGCGGTTTTTTCTTCATGCTCGGCGCGAGTGCAACGATTACTTCGTCAAAAATCGCCAGACCTCTTTCGACGAGATCAAGATGCCCGTTTGTAAACGGGTCAAAAGTCCCGGGATAGATTGCGATTCTTTTTTTCATTTTTCCTTCCTGTATAATGTCAGCATTGTATCGCCATATCTGTAATTTTTGACAAGACTGAAAGGATGTGTGTTTTCAGGCATTCTTGATTTGCAATGATGTTCAACGATCAATGTTCCGCCATCTTTCAAGACATCATTGTCCTTGAGCAGATCAAAAATTTTACTCATTTCATCTGAAGAATAAGGCGGATCTGCAAAGATGATGTCAAAGGTTGCCCCGGCCGCTGCCGCCCTCTTCAGGAAATACTCGGCTTTTTCCCTGCAGATGCTTGCCCTGTCAGATGCTTTTATCTCCTTGATATAATCTCTGACAGCCTGTGACCGCACATGATTCTTCTCAACAAGTATTATTCTGCCTGCACCTCTTGATAATGCTTCGATTCCGACAGCGCCCGTTCCGGCATAAAGGTCCAGGAAGACAGATCCTTGAATTTCGCTCCGCAAAATATCAAATATGGCTTCTCTCACCTTGGCAGATGTCGGCCTCAATTCATCAGAGCCATGTCCTGCTGAAAAAGCTTTTCTTGACGCAACATTTCTGCCCTTTAGAACCCCGCCAGAAATTCTCACCCTACAATACCACTCTCCCGTTTATGATTTACTTTTATATTACTACAGCGGCGATATTGCTTCAAGGTTGGAGTTTCGTTAATGTTTCCAATTTATGAAAACTTGAGTTAAACCGGCATATTTAGAGACTATTTATTCCTTCTCATGCGCTCCCATGTCGTAACCTGCACCAAGTGGTCTTACTCCCCCAAATATGTCGTGGTCGTAGGTATAACTTGGACTGCCCGCGTCAATACACCGCGATGCGGCGCCGCAGCCAGAGCCCGGCGGATCGTCCAGACCTCCACAAATATGATAGTCGCCGCTCGTTGTAGGAGCGGAAGACGGCTCCAGACCGTTCACAAAATACGGCAGTTCATCTGTTCTTGTGTCTTCATGTAAATTGCCGCCCATGCTTTCGTAACCGTAAGGATATGAGGCGCTGCCCGGTATCTGATTGATTAAAGTGTAATAGACATCCATATACTGCCATCTGCTGCCGACAGCATAAATCTGTTTGTAATTAGGTTGATCGAGAGCGTCGTTGTTATAGATGATGCTGTTCTTTATAGTTGAGGTGACCGAGGTGAGGTGGTAGATGGCGCCTGCCAGATTGCCTGCATAGTTGCCGCTTATTGTGCAGAACAGGCAGTCTGAATAACCGTTTTCATAGATTGCGCCGCCGTTGGAGGCGGCTTTGTTCCCTGTCATTATCACACTGGTCAGAATCGCATGAGCTGTAGATGTTGCAATATTAATTCCACCGCCGCTGCCTGTGACACTGTTCCCTTGAATAAAGGTGTCCGTAATCGTTGCAGCAGCGGCGTTCAGCAGGTATATAGCGCCGCCTGCGCCTGCGGTGTTGTTGTTGAAAACGCTGTCATCGATTGCCATAGTACATGCGTTGCAGTAAATCCCGCCGCCGTTGGTGGTTGCCGTATTGCCTGTAAATGACGAGCCTGAGATGGTGTGGCTCCCGGCCCCGCCGTTGAAGCTGATGCCCGCTCCTGAGCCGCCTGAGTTGTTGTATATGCTGCTATTTGAAATACTGACAAGGTTTAGTGTGCTGGGAGAATTTATGCCATAGGATGTATTGTTGTAAATGGATGTATTCTGTATGATGACAGGATTACACCCATTGTTCAGATTGACACCTGTAGGATTTGAATGTTCTGTTTGTGCATTTTCTCCAAAATCAATTCAGAAAGCTGAAAATCTGGAAATTCCTCTTCTTGTACTCTCGAATAAAAGTCGCAGGCGCTGCAATTTTTGTATTTTTGAGCAAATGCACCCTGCAACTCTTTTTGACAGAAAGTCTCAGCGACAATCCAGCAGCACCTGCCGCCGTTTGTTCCGCCATGGATCCCATCGAGTCTTAATTCTATCGTTGCAGGGCATATTTTGAGATCGTGGACATTGACACCACCGGGTTCACGTCCGCATTTCTTATACTCCCAACAATTCATTTTCATGAAAACACCCCTATTTTTTACATGCAAGGATAAAAGCTCACAACAGGCTATTGGAACTGTGAGGAAATGCCCTGTTATTCGTTTTTGGAAAAAAATTCTGGACTGCTCAGACTCTTGGGGGTTGCTCTTTTGGGTATGCAATGAGAAATGAAGTGAGGGATATATTCTTGACATCACACATCCCGGTAAAATCAGGGGACCAAAAAATGCATATTGTTTCATATATGGAAGAAGTGTTCAGGTTAGAAGAGAGAAAGGGATTTGAGCAGCCGCATACATCAAGAGTTGTAAAACAGGTTCCATTCGCACATGATAAATCCGGGGCCGCAAAATGCAACGGCGTTATCATCGAGATGAGGATAGAAGTCAGAATGAAAACAGCAGAAGGTTTCATAGCGGCTAAGATAATCCATTTATAAAAACCTGTCAACTTCAAATTTTAATTAGCAGTTAATCTTTCGGGAACATAAGCTCCCTGAAAATCTCCCTTTCCTGTTCATTCAGGCTCTTCCAGAAAAAGGACCGTTCAATGAATTTCATCATCTCATTTTCAGATTTTCGCTTCATTTTATTATATTTCTTTTCTATTTCATCTTTCTCCTTCAGCGGCAGGGAATCCACTTTCTTCAATTTTTCCTCGACCTTTTTCCTGCCCGAAGGCTCCAGGCTTTTATAAACCCTGAATCTCTCCCTTAACTTTTCCTTTTCTTCAGGCGGAAGCTCTCTGTAGCTCTCATAATTCTTCTTTATCTGCTCCCTTCTTTCCGGCGGCCCTGATTTCCATTCCCTGTAAATCTCGATAATCCTCTTTTTTTCCTCAGGGTTCATGGACTCCCATCTGGCCCGGTTCCCGATGATTATCACATCCTCGGCAAAAGAGCTATCCTGAATGAAAAAAACGCCAAAGAATATGGTTAACAAAAATATTTTTCTCATGCAGCCAGGAACTCCAGCAAACTCCTTTTATCTTTTATGTTGTTCTCCCTTATCTCTTCGACCAGAGGCAGATAATCGATTTTCTTCAGAGTATCAAATGAATCCAGAAACTCTTTCTCTTGAAACAACTGAAGATTTGAGATGATTTCTTCCTCATTAACCTCCTGGATATCCTTTTTTATATTCAGAACAGGCTCTTCAGACTTTGCAATCATATCTTTACCATCATTCCGGTTTGTTTCCGTGTAAAACAGTAAAGCGCTTATAGCCAGAAGCAGAACAGCCGCCGCAGGCAAAAGGAATCTTAACCAATAAAGTGTTTTCTCCTTTTCTATTTTTAGCGATATGGCCTTTTTCATGTATGCGGGAGGCTCTTTATCTTCCCATAAGTCAAGCATTTCCCATGCTCTTGAAATTCTTCTGTATTCATAACCGCAGGAATTACAGCCCTCGACATGTTTTTTTAACGACACGACATCATTATGAGACATTTCTCCATCCAGATACGCTGACAGGTTGTCTTTCACCCATTGACAGTTCATTATAAAATTCCTCTTGCTTTATTAAACCACTGTAACAATATTAAGTTTCTTCTTTAAGACCGCCGAGTTTCCCTGCGAGTATCATCTTGGCCCTGTGGACCCTTAGTTTTACAGCATTTACAGAACAACCCATCAGTTCCGCTATTTCTTCAGTGGAAAAGCCGTGAAACCTTTGCAAAATAACCGCGATTCGCATGTTTTCAGGAAGGGCATTAACAGCCCTGATCACCCTGGACCTTAGTTCCTCCCTTGAAAGGGCATCCAGAGGGTCCGGATCTTCCGAACGGAATTCGGGCATTGTTTCTTCATCTATCGAAACCACGCTGACTGAGCGCTTTTTCCTGATTGCATTAAAGCACAGGTTTTTAACAATAGTATATAGCCATGTTGTGAATTTCGCTTCAGGGTTGTATGTCTTTGACGCCCTGTAGACTCTCAGGAACACTTCCTGTGTTATGTCTTCCGCCTCGCCTTCATCATTCAAAAACCTGTATGCGAGATTATAAACAGAACGTTCATGCCTTGATAAAAGGAGTTCGAATGCATTTACATCCCCTTTTTTAATTCTGGCCATTAAGGCAATATCGTTATCTGTCACAGTTATTCCGGGAGCGGGGGGTTTGTTATGGCCTTATCATCAAAAGCAATGCCCGTGATTTTCACTTTATGTCCCTTTACTTCCAATCTGCCTTCCAGGAAAAGCTTTATGGCGGCAGGGTAAATCTTATGCTCAAGTTTCAGAATCCTTTCAGACAGTGTATCCTCGGTATCTTCATCACTGACAGGCACAGCAGCCTGAATAATTATCGGACCGGTATCCATTCCCTCATCAACAAAATGTACTGTGCATCCGGAAATCTTGACACCGTAGTCATTTGCCTGTTTCTGTCCATGAAGTCCTGGAAAAGAAGGCAGCAGGGCCGGGTGTATATTCATTATTTTGTTGGGGAATGCATTTATCAGCGGTTTGCCTACTATTCGCATAAAGCCTGCCAGGACAACCAGCCCGACGTCCCTTCTCTGCAATTCCATCACGATATTCCTGAAATAATCATCTTTAGAACCGAACTGTTTAGGCTTGATTACAAGATATTCTATGCCGTGTTTTTTGGCCCTTTCTATCGCAAAAGCATCCGGATTATCTGTTATCAGAATGCCTATTTCTGCCTTCAAATAACCCGATCCGACAGAATCTATTACAGACTGAAAATTAGAACCCCGTCCAGATGCGAGCACACCCAGCTTAAGTTTTTCCATATCTCCTCCGGATTAGTCAAAATGTTCTTCAGAACACTTCTTATAAAGATATATTTTCCCTTGAACAGCCAAACTTATCCTTTAAAGGATAACAATTTAAAGCTCTTAACTCAACATATAAGAGATCCATTTTTTTGTTGTTATAACACATATTATCTGATAACTTAATGACTATAGTCCAAAGGAGGATCCCGAAAAGTGGAGAAATATACATGTCCGACATGTCATAAAACAACTTATACAGCCTACAGGGCTATGGCATATGTTTGCCCTTATTGCAACGTTGAAAAGCTGCTCATATTCAACCCGTTGGCTTTCAATACAGGGCATGATATGTCAGATGCAAAAATAATATTTGACAGGCGAGGCGCCGAATCCAGAGTCGAACCGGAAAGGCGCGGGGATCATAATGTTGAATGCATACCCATCGCATGGCTTGTGATCAAACATAGGAACGCATAAGGGAATAACCGTCAAAGCTTTATTTCTATAAATGATTTTTCCCTCAGTCCTTTCAACCATGCATTATATTTTTCAGCGAATTTCTTGCTGGTTAATATTTTTTTTGCTTCTTTCATCATTTCGTCCTGATCCCCGGGCCCGATTTTCTCCTCGAGTTTTATGATATGAAGACCTTTTTCGGTCCAGAAGGGCCTGCTGACATCTCCGGGTTTCATATTCGCTAAAACATCGTTGAACTCTTTGCTCATATCTCCCTTTTTGATAAACCCCATGTCCCCGCCCGAACCGGCTGAAACATCTTCTGAATACTGTTTTGCGATATCTCCGAAATTTTCACCGGTGTTTATTCTCTGAAGCGCGACAGAGGCTTTTTCTTCGATACCGCCTTTATCAACTTCATTTTTTGGTCTTTTAAACAAAATCTGGCTTATCCTGTAACTATCAGCTGCATAAGATATGTCCCTGTTCTGTTCCATAAACTTTTTTACATCCTCATCGGTAACGAGGATCTTGCTGTTTATAAGATGGTTTGTGATCTTGCCTATAATTATCTGTTCACCTAATCTCTTCCTGTATCCTTCAATGGTATAGCCTTCTTTCTCCAAGGATCCCTTGAATCCTGCATCGTCCATCGAATATTTCTTCTTGATATTTTCGATCGCTTCATCGAGTTCCTCCGCGGTAACCCCTATGCCGAGGTTCTTAGCTTCCTGCAGTTGCAGCCTTACATTAATAAGGACCTCAAGAAATTCTGCTTCACTCTTTTCGAATATCTTCCGTTTTTCCCCTTCACTCAACTCCTTTAGCTGGGGAGACGCCTCTTTCTCCATTGTCCTGTATAATTCACTCCATGTGATTATCTCCTTATTAACAATCGCCACTACCCTGTCAAGAAGCACGGTTGCGGATGATACCCCGCCAGAGACTAAAATACATAATAAAACAAGCGTTATTTTCAGCGTGCGCATTTGGTTCCCTCCCGGAATATTTTAATATATATTAAACAGTTAGATTAATTCCATAAAAAAATCAATCTTTCAAGGTCTGTAAGATATCGAACTTCGGCTGTGATATCAACCGGACCATCTTTTCGGCTGACAGTATCAAGGTCAGTCTGGATATATATAAACCTGAACCGCTGCTTATTACTTGCAATCATCACTGTCCAAAATATTTTAAAAATTGGCTGGATGTCTAATAAACACAATGACGACACCTTATAAAATTAATCCACGTCATAATACTCTTATTAAGGATAATACAGAGTAGCCTTGATTACATTTAATATCAAAACGAGGTTTAACATCTGATATCATGTCGATTTATTGTGTTTAAGAGGCGTTCAGCCATATCAATATTCCTATTCTGGACAACTATGATCTTCCATATATTTTTATTAAAATTATTAATAAACAATATGCGTTGATTTCCTTGACAGTGTTTCGTTTTATATGATAATTTTCAAGTCCATATTTTATAATAAACAAATATCTTATTTTAAAAATTTCCATATGGAAAATGCTTTAGAAAAAATATACACGGAATACAGAAAAAATGAAGGCAACATAATATCCATTCTTCAGGATATACAGAATGAGTTTGGTTACATACCTGAAGACGCGGTCTACTGGTTCTCAAAAAAACTCGATGTGCCCGCCAGCCGTTTCTTCGGCATATCAACGTTTTACGCCCAATTCCATCTGGTCCCCAGAGGAAAAAATATCGTTACAACTTGCTGCGGCACAGCCTGTCATGTCAAAGGTTCCGAGAGGCTCATCACAGGCCTTATGAGAGAACTGGATCTGCCGGAAGGCGAAAACACAACGAGTGACAGGGAGTTCACAATGGAGAAGGTAAACTGTGTCGGGGCCTGCAGCATCGCGCCCGTAGTCATCATAAATAACAAGGTACATGGCAAAGTGACGGCAGACAGTCTGATGAAGGAAATCAGGAAACTGAAGGACGAAAAGGTTGAAAAATGATCTTATAATAAAAATCTGTATGGGGACAGGCGGTATCGCAGCCGGCGGCTCCGAGGTTATGGATGCATTCAAAAAGCATCTCGGGAAAAAAGGCATCAAGGCTGTCATCAAAAAACACTGCTCCATTCACAGGGTCGGATGCAGGGGACTGTGTGCAAAAGACGTTCTTGTCGATATTATCCTCAATAATGTTAAAACAACATATCAGTTTATCAAGGCATACATGGTCGAAAGGATCATTGATGAACATATTGTCAACGGCAACCCTGTGCAGGAGTGGATGGTATCCGAAGACTACCACCAGTTCCATCATAAACAGATAAAGGTTGTGCTTTCCGACTGCGGCGCTATAGACCCCGAAGACATTGCTTCTTATATAAATGTCGGCGGCTACGATGCTCTCAAGCAGGTTATATACACCATGACTCCTGAAAACACAGTCGAAATCATAAAAAATTCCGGATTGAGGGGGCGCGGAGGAGCGGGATTCCCAACAGGGCTGAAATGGGATATCTGCAGGAAAGAGACAGCCTCTCAGAAATATATAATCTGCAATGCAGATGAGGGCGATCCCGGGGCCTTTATGGACAGATCAGTAATCGAAGGCAATCCCCATGCTGTTATCGAAGGCATGACTATCGGAGCCTATTCCACAGGCGCGGATAAAGGTTATGTATATATCAGGGCCGAATATCCTCTTGCTGTAGAACGTCTCAAAAAAGCCTTAAAACATGCCAGACAGTCCGGGTTTCTCGGGAAAAACATACTCGACAGGAATTTCGATTTTGATATAAAAATCAAGTTGGGCGCAGGAGCTTTCGTATGCGGTGAGGAGACGGCCCTTATAGCTTCCATAGAAGGCCAGAGGGGGATGCCGAGGGCCAAGCCGCCCTTCCCTGTCTATAAAGGACTATGGGGAAAACCCACTGTAATCAATAATGTCGAAACGCTCGCAAATGTCCCGTATATAATCCGGAACGGCGCTGAATGGTATTCCTCATTCGGCACTGAGAAGAGCAAGGGCACAAAAGTGTTTGCTCTGACGGGCAAGATAAAGAATTCAGGTCTCATAGAAGTGCCCATGGGAATTCCCCTCAGGGAGATTATATACGATATTGGCGGAGGGATCGAAAACAAAAAGGCCTTTAAGGCTGTGCAGACAGGCGGTCCTTCCGGGGGATGCATACCTGCCGGCCTGCTTGACATCAAGGTGGACTTCGAATCACTTGCAAGTGTAGGCTCAATAGTCGGCTCCGGCGGCATGGTTGTCCTTGACGAAAGCGACTGCATGGTTAATATAGCCAAATTCTTCCTTCAGTTTACCCAGGCGGAATCGTGCGGGAAATGCATACCCTGCAGGGTCGGGACAAAGCGGCTCCTGGAAATACTGGAACGCATAACAGCCGGACGCGGGAGAGAAGGCGACATAAAGCTTCTTGAAGATCTTGCAAATGACGTAAAGGCAACATCACTCTGTGGTCTTGGTCAGACAGCGCCGAACCCTGTTCTGAGCACAATAAGATATTTCAGGGATGAATACGATGCCCATATCACGAAGAAGAAATGCCCTGCAGGCGTCTGCAAGGACCTTCTTTCCTACATGATACTCGAAGAATTCTGCAAAGGTTGCGGTATGTGCAGGAGAGTCTGCCCTGCAGGCGCTATAAGCGGAGAGAAAAAAGAAGTCCACAGAATCGATCCTGAACTTTGTGTGAAATGCGGTGCGTGCTTTGAGGCCTGCAAGTTTAAGGCTATAGGAAAGGGATAAAAATGACGGACTTGAAAATAAACGGCATACCGGTATCAGTGCCTGAAGGGACGACAATCCTGGATGCGGCAAGGTTCTCTGACATACCTATTCCCACTTTATGTCATCATCCGAAACTTACACCTTACGGCGGCTGCAGACTATGCATTGTTGAGATAAAAGGGATCAACAGACCTGTAACATCATGCACAACGCCGGTTGCCGAAGGGATGGAGGTTACAACCTCAAACCCCTATCTGGAAAAACTTCGCAAAACCATACTTGAACTTCTTCTTTCCGACCATCCTAACGACTGCATGGTTTGCGAAAAGGCAGGGGATTGCACGCTTCAGGAACTGGCATACTTTTACGGGATAAGGGAAAACCGTTTCGAGGGTGAAAGGAGAGTCTACTCCAAAAAGGACGGCAACCCTTTCCTCGAAAGGGACATGGAAAAGTGCATACTCTGCGGCAAGTGCGTGAGAATATGTGATGAGATACAGGGGGTTGGAGCTATTGATATTGCTTACAGAGGGTTTAATGCAAAGATATGTCCGCCGTTTGAGAAAGACCTCGACTGCGAGTTCTGCGGACAGTGCGTTGCCGTCTGTCCGACAGGAGCTCTTACCGGCAAGATGTGGACACAGAAAGGGCGACAGAAAGACATCAAGGAAGTCGATACTGTATGCCCTTACTGCGGTTGCGGCTGCAGCCTTACCCTGCACATCAGGCGTAATGAAGTCATCCGCATATCTTCCAGGGAAGATACGATCAATGAAGGATGGCTCTGTCCAAAGGGACGATTCGGCTACAATTTCATAAACAGTCCCGAAAGGCTTAAAACACCTCTGATAAAGGAAAAGGGGAAATTCAGGGAGGCCTCATGGGATGAGGCTCTGGATCTTATTTCATCAAAACTCAAAAAAATCAGGAATAAGTACGGACCCGATTCCATCGGCGGCCTTGCCTCTGCAAGATGCACAAACGAAGAGAATTATCTTTTCCAGAAATTTATGAGGGCAGTGATAGGGACAAACAATATTGACCATTGTGCCCGGCTTTGACATAGCGCTACCGTGGCCGGTCTGGCCACAGTATTCGGCTCAGGCGCCATGACAAATTCCATACCGGAGATAGAGAATAACGATGTCATATTCGTGATCGGCTCAAACACGACCGAAACACACCCGATTATCGGACTGAGGATGAAAAAGGCTGTAAGAAAAGGGGCAAAGATCATAATCGCTGATCCCAGGAAAATTAATCTTGTAAGATTTTCGACCATTTGGATGCAGCACAAACCCGGGACCGATGTAGCGCTTCTTAACGCAATAATGCACGTCCTCCTTAATGAAAAATTACTCGACAGGGATTTTATCAACCAGTGGACTGAAGGATTCGACGACTTCAGGAAAACCCTTAAAGATTACACCCCTGAATATGCTGAAAAGGTCACAGGTGTTCCGAAGGAAGACATTGTAAAGGCGGCTGTCATGTACGGCAAGGCTGAAAGGCCTGCAATATATTACACAATGGGAATAACCCAGCACTCCCACGGCACACAGAATGTCTTCGCCATCGCAAACCTTGCTTTAATGACCGGCAATCTCGGAAAGGAAAGCACCGGCGTCAATCCTTTAAGGGGCCAGAATAATGTTCAGGGCTCGACTGACATGGGATGCATCCCGAACCAGTATCCGGGTTACCAGCGCGTCGACATGAAAAGCATAAAAGAGAAGTTCGAGTCTGCATGGGGCGCAAAACTTTCCGACAAACCCGGACTTACTGCTACCGAGATGACAATATCCGCTTTAAAAGGCGATCTAAAGGCCTTATATATCATGGGTGAAAACCCTGTAATGAGCGACCCTGACCAGAACCATACGATAAATGCATTGAAAAAGCTGGATTTTCTTGTTGTTCAGGATATCTTTATGACAGAAACCGCTGAACTGGCTGATGTTGTTCTCCCGGCTGCGTGTTTTGCCGAAAAAGACGGCACTTTCACTAATACGGAAAGAAGGCTTCAGAGGGTGAGAAAGGCTGTCCTCCCTCCGGGTGATTCAAAAGAAGACTCATGGATAATATTGGAACTTTCCAGAAGAATGGGATATGAAATGCAATACAATTTCATTGAAGAGGTGATCCATGAGATCGGCAAGTTATGGCCTGCTGTCGCCGGAATAACATACAGCAGGATAGGATCATGGGGACTTCAGTGGCCGTGCCCGACTCTGAACCACCCCGGAACACCATATCTTTTCAAGGGAGGATTCCCCCGCGGCAAGGCCGCTTTTACACCTGTTCATTATTCGCGTTCAAAAGAGCTCCCTGACAGAGAATATCCCTTCCTGTTATCTACAGGCAGACAGCTCTTTCAGTACCACACAGGCTCCATGACAAGAAAAGTAGCCGAACTGAATGCTGTTGCGCCTGAGGCCTACATTGAAATAAACCCTGACGATGCCCGTAAACTCAACGTTCAGACAGGCGACCTTCTGAAAGTGGCTTCAAGAAGGGGAAACATAAGAATCAAGGCTTTTATTTCAGACAGGCCTTCGAAAGGCATGGTCTTCATACCGTTCCATTATAAGGAGGCCGCCGCCAATATACTGACCAATACAGAGCTTGATCCCATATGCAAGATACCTGAATTAAAAGTCTGTGCAGTAAAAATCGAACCATTGAAGATGAGAAGCACGAAATGAATGATTTTGTGTAAAGGGTTTTTTAATCGTTTTCACTTTTCACTTTTTATTCTTTTAAAGGAGGCATACTTATGAACAAAATATTGAAACAGCAGGTTCTTCTTGAAGACCTTAATGATCAGGAACTGACCAAAATTTCGACAATCACAAAAAAGCTGAACTTCAAAAAGGGCGAGCAGATATTCAAGGAGAAGGAGGATACCAAGGGTCTTTATCTTATACACTCAGGCAAAGTCGAGATATCAAAAGTCACACAGGACGGCTGGAAACAGACACTCGCTTCCCTTACCGCCGGACATTTTTTCGGCGAGCTTTCTATACTTGAAAAAAGGCGTCATGAGGCAATTGCTGTAGCTTCCGAAAAAACCGAGATTCTTTTGATAACCAAAGAGGGTTTTGAAAAGATGGAAAGGGAAGATTCTGCCCTGGCTTTCAAGATCATGAAAAAAATAGCGCTCGTTATGTGCAAAAATCTCAGGCGCATGAATGACAAATTTTTGAATGCCCTGATCAGTTACTGACAATAGTTAAGTCACTTAATCGTTAATTCATTTAGTGGAAAGCTTAAGGCTAAGGTTAAGGTTAAGAAAACTCTCGACCTTAACCTCGACCTTAACCTCAAAGGATCTTTAGCTTATACATCTTAATTTTAAAAGGAGGAATCAATATGTCGTATGATGCAACGAAGCTGGCTGACTGGCAGATTTCCGAAGAAGCTGAAAAAAATATGCCTACCCCTGATGAGTGGCGTGAAAGACTCGGACTGCAGAAGGACGAAATGCTCCCCATGGGGCGGCTGTCCAAGATCGACTTTCTCAAGGTCATCAACCGCCTCAAGGATAAGCCTGACGGCAATTACATTGAGGTTACGGCTATCACACCGACGCCTCTGGGCGAAGGCAAAAGCACAACATCGTGCGGTTTGATGGAAGGCCTGGGCAAGCGCGGTGTAAACGTGGGCGGCGCACTGCGCCAGCCGTCCGGAGGTCCTACCATGAACATTAAGGGCACTGCGGCCGGCGGCGGCAACTCCCTGCTTATTCCTATGACCGAGTTCTCACTGGGACTCACCGGCGACATCAACGACATCATGAACGCCCACAACCTTGCTATGGTGGCTATGACAGCCCGTATGCAGCACGAGCGCAATTATAACGATGAGCAGTTGCAGCGTCTGACCAGGATGAGACGGCTCGATATAGACCCAACCCGGGTGGAAATGGGGTGGGTCATGGACTTCTGTGCACAAGGCCTCCGCAATATAATCATCGGCATCGGCGGCAGACAGGACGGTTTCATGATGCAGTCGAAATTCGGTATCGCAGTCGGGTCTGAGTGCATGGCCATTCTTTCCGTAGCGAATGATCTCGCAGACCTGAAACAGCGCCTGAACAATATCACGGTTGCTTTCGACAAGAGCGGCAAACCCGTCACTACAGGTGATCTCGAAGTCGGCAATGCAATGACCGCCTTCATGCGCAATACAATCAATCCTACCCTTATGTGCACAGCTGAGTACAATCCCTGCTTTGTGCATGCCGGGCCTTTTGCCAACATTGCCGTGGGCCAGTCATCGATCATAGCCGACCGGATCGGACTGAAATTGTTCGACTATCATGTGACCGAATCCGGTTTTGCTGCAGACATCGGGTTCGAAAAATTCTGGAACGTCAAGTGCAGGTTCAGCGGTCTGAAACCCCATGTATCCGTTCTCACCACAACTGTCCGCGCCCTTAAGATGCACGGCGGCGGCCCAAAGGTGGTGGCAGGCAAACCCCTCCCCGAAGAATACACAAAGGAAAATGTAGCGCTTGTCGAAAAAGGCTGCGCCAACATGGTCCATATGATCAACGTAATCCGTAAATCCGGCATAAATCCTGTTGTTTGTATCAACCGTTTTTATACCGATACGAATGCTGAAATAGCTGTAATTAAAAAGGCCGCCGAGGCGGCCGGCGCCCGCTGCGCAGAATCCGAGCATTGGCTCAAGGGCGGTGAGGGAGCGCTCGAGCTCGCAGATGCGGTCATCGACGCCTGCAATGATAAAAACGACTTTAAATTCCTGTACCCCCTTGAGATGAAGCTGCGCGACCGCGTTGCGCTTATCGCCAGGGAGGTATACGGCGCTGACGGCGTCTCCTGGCTGCCTGAGGCCGAAGCCAAGGCAAAGATGCTCGAGGACGATCCCAAATACGCTGACTATGCCACCATGATGGTCAAGACCCACCTGAGCCTGAGCCATGACCCGGCGATCAAGGGGGTCCCTAAAGGCTGGACATTGCCCATCAGGGATGTGTTGATTTACTCAGGCGCCAAATTCCTGTGTCCCTGCGCCGGCACTATCAGCCTTATGCCCGGCACCAGTTCTAATCCTGCATACAGGAGAGTAGATGTGGATGTTAATACCGGAAAAGTAAAGGGTCTGTTCTAACAGGCTGCTGAAAAACTAAGTTTTTGTGTCATTCCGAGGAGCCAAAGGCGACGAGGAATCTTAAAACTTATTGGATCATAACGGCTCTTAAGATTTCTCGTTTCACTCGAAATGACAAAAA
>JBFMDL010000002.1:0-62873 GCA_040753635.1 Nitrospirota bacterium
AGAAAACGGCAATCCGGAAGGCTGCAAAACTGGATGCCCGATTAAGAATTTCGGGCATGACGGTCATATTTGATTGTCAGAGTAATAAAAATCTCCAAGCTTCTCCCCCTTATCAGGGAATATAGGTTAATATCGATAAGGGCTAAAAAAATAATTCTTGACAAGTAAACTGATATAATGTTACTAATTTATATTATTTTTATGTTAAATGGACTGATTTGATTTTTTAATTAATTTATTGATATAATTAATCAGTAATATCTGTTTTTTTCTATGAAGAGTGGGCAATCCCACTCTTTTGTTTTATATGGAAGATATAAAAAAGAAAATAACTGAACTGGCCAATTCAGCAGCCGTCGGATATGGCCTGGAGATTGTTGATATAGAGATAACCGGAAGCTTGAGAAAACCCTTGGTGAGAATATTTATTGACAAGGAAAACGGGGTGACCCTTGATAACTGTGAGCAGTTCAGCAGGGCGCTGTCTGTAATTCTTGATGTGGAAGATCCGATTCAAACATCATATGCGCTGGAAGTATCATCCCCGGGTCTTGACAGACCCTTGAAGAAAATAAAGGATTTTGAGCGAAGCGTGGGCAAACTCGCCAGGGTTATAACAAAGGAGAGTATCGACAGACAGAATTTTTTCCTGGGAAGGATAATGGAAGTAAAAGATTATACTATCAGATTGTTAATTGATAATAAAAAAGAAATTAATATCCCGTTTGAACAGATCTCTAAAGCAAGACTGGAGATAGAGCTTAAATGACAAAAGAATTGTGTTACGTAGTCGATCAGATAAGCAGGGAGAAAGGCATATCAAGAGAGGTGCTGATTGAGGCCCTTGAATCGGCGCTTGCTTCTGCCATGAGGAAAAAATACGGCGGCAGAACCAACATAAACCTTATAATCGACCGGCAGAAATGCAATATAACCGTATTTGAAACAAAGACGGTTGTCGCGACTGTAGAGAATCCTTCCGAGGAGATTTCAATACAGGATGCAAATAAAATATCGCCGGGCAAGAAAGAAGGCGATACAGTTGACCTTCCGCTTGACCTCCATGACCTGGGAAGGATAGCAGCCCAAACCGCCAAGCAGGTTATATTCCAGAGAGTAAGAGAGGCTGAAAGAGATGTTATCTATAATGAGTTCAAGGATAAAGCCGGCCAGATTGTCAGCGGTGTGATTATGAGGAGAGAAAAAGGCATTTATTACCTCAACCTCGGCAAGGCAGAGGCGATACTTCCTGTAAGAGAGACTCTTCCGAATGAAAATCTCAAGAGGGGTGACTCCGTCAAGGCTATTATCGAAGAGGTAAAAATTACAACAAAAGGGCCTGCTATAATTGTTTCCAGGACGACTCCTCATTTTGTTGCTGAATTGTTCAGGATGGAAGTGCCTGAAATCAACGAAAGTCTGGTAGTGATAAAAAATATTGTCAGGGAACCCGGCGAGCGCACCAAGATTGCCGTTTATTCAAAAGATAATGCTGTCGATCCGGTAGGTTCATGCGTTGGGATGAAAGGTACCAGAGTACAGGCGATAGTGCGCGAACTTAAAGGCGAGAGGATCGATATCATACCGTGGACAGATGATCCAAGAATACTTATTGCAAGAGCGCTCAGTCCTGCCACTATTGACAAGATCGGTATAAATGAAGAAGGGAAGACCGCAATGGTTGTTGTCAATGACCAGCAATTATCACTTGCTATCGGGAAAAAGGGCCAGAATGTGAGGCTTGCAATGAAGTTGACCGGCTGGGATATAGATATAATAAGCGATACCGAATATTCCAAAATAAGGATGGAAGAAACAGATAAAGCGCTTGAGGACACAATAAAGAAGGAAACTCAGGCAAACGACAAGCCATCCGTTGATGGATAGCGATCTCTCAGACCGCCATATACAATTCACAAAAGGTATAGGCCCCAGGAGGGCCGGACTGTTTGCACGCCTCGGGATTAATACAGTCAGAGAAGCACTGTATTACCTGCCTTATAGATATGAAGACCGAAGCAGTCTGAAAAAGATTTCTGACATCCGGCCGGGAGATACTGAAACGGTTAAAGGCAGGATAATTTCTGCGAAACTTGTGAACCTGCGCGGGAAAAAGCTCAGAATCTTTGAACTTACAGTCAATGACGGGTCGGGTTTTTTAAAAGGCAAATGGTTTAATCAGCCTTTTATGAAGAAGAATTTTCAGGTGGGACAGGAGATCATACTCCACGGCACCGTAAAAGAAAATCCTTACCGGAAGGGCGGCTTCGAAATCGACAGTCCGGAATATGAACTTATTGCCGATGAGGACGACCTTCTAATTCATACAAAAAGAATAGCGCCGGTCTACAGGGTGACAGAAGGCATAAGTCCCAAACAATTCAGGAAGATAATGTTCAGTATTGTAGGGAATTATGTTGAAAGAATATCCGACCCCTTACCTCCTGAAATAGTTGTTAATAACAATTTCCCGTCACTGGAAGAGAGTTTAAAACAGGTGCATTTCCCCGAGAATACGCATCAGTTGGATTTATTAAACAGCGGCAACAGCAAATATCACAGGAGACTTTCTTTTGATGAATTCTTTCTGTTTGAGCTGGGTCTGGCGGTAATGAAGAAAAACATCAGGAAAGACAGGGGAATTGTTTTTAGCTGCAAAGGTAATTTACAGAAAAAACTTTTGAAAATTTTACCTTTTGAATTAACAGGGGCGCAGAAAAAAACGGTTGATGAGATTATATGCGACATGCAAAAGCCGTATCCCATGAACAGGCTGATACAGGGTGACGTCGGCTGCGGCAAGACGGTCGTCGCTCTTTTGGCGATGCTGAATGCTGTTGAGTGCGGTTATCAGACTGCATTAATGGCTCCGACTGAAATCCTCGCAGAGCAGCATTACTTAACTATACATAAATATATAGAACAACTCGGTCTTAAATCCAAACTGCTAACAGGAGGTTCGGGAAACAGACAGCTTGACGATATTACTTCGGGCGAAATAGAAATCATTATAGGTACGCATGCGCTGATACAGGAGAATATATTTTTCAGGAATCTCGGGCTCGCTGTCATAGATGAACAGCATAAATTTGGTGTGATGCAGAGAGCGCTACTCAGGAAGAAAGGGATTAACCCGGATGTCCTTGTGATGACTGCAACCCCTATACCCAGATCACTTGCCCTTACTTTATATGGAGACCTGGATTGTTCTGTTATCGATGAACTGCCTTCAAACAGAAAGAGTGTTGTGACAAAGATATTTAATGCCGGACAGAAATCCGAAATATATGCTTTTTTGAATGAGGAGATCAATAAGGGAAAGCAGGCATATATTGTCTATCCGGCCATAGAAGAATCGGAGAAGATCAGCCTGAGGTCGGCGATCCAGGGGAAGGAAGCGTTTGAAAAGATTTTTCCGGAATACAGATTCGGATTGCTGCACGGGAGAATGAACGCTGAAGAAAGGGAGAATATCATGGCCTCTTTCAAGCAAAAAGAAATAGACATTCTTGTCAGCACAACTGTTATTGAAGTCGGTGTAGATGTGCCTGATGCCACGCTGATGATAATAATCCATGCGGAGAGATTCGGTCTTGCACAGCTTCACCAGTTGAGGGGAAGAGTAGGCCGTGGCCGGGACAGGTCTTACTGTCTTATGATAGCATATGAACCGTATGGAAAGGAGGCGGAACGCAGACTCGATATTATGGTGAATAGCAGCGATGGATTCAGAATAGCTGAAGAGGATCTTAAAATCAGGGGACCGGGAGAGTTTTTAGGGATAAGACAGGCCGGCATGCCGGATATGAAGATTGCAGATATATCAAGGGATATCGAGATCCTTGAAATGGCAAAAAGGGAGGCGTTTAACCTGATTGACAAAAGCCCTGAACTTAAAGAATTCCCTTCACTTAGAAAATTACTTGATGTATTCTGGAAGGGAAAGATAGATTTTTATAAAACAGGGTAAGGGAGGGAAAATGCTCAAGAAAGCGCAGGAAAATTTTAAAAAAGGCATCGAGAAAATAAAATGGTTTTCTGCCCTTTTTTCAGAAAGGATAAAGATAGAAATAGCCGTAATCAGATTGTTGTATCAGTCCGATGAGATGGACAAAAAACGTGAAAAACTTCTTAAAACCATTGGGGAACGCATTGTTGAACTTAAGGACCATCCAGACAAAAATATTTTTAAAGACAAAGTTATTGCAGATGCCGTAAGCGAGGCAGAGAAACTCCAGAAGAATATAGATGAACTGAAGCAAAAGGCCTCAGAGATCAGCAGGGTGACCGGATAAGTGATTCTCCATTTAGTGATATTAGTTTTTGGTTCGGTTATAGGCTCATTTCTTAATGTCTGTATATACAGAATGCCGAGAAATATGTCGATAATATTTCCTTCATCCAGGTGCATATCATGCAATAATCCCATCAGGGTCCGGGATAACATACCTGTAATCAGTTATATATTTTTAGGCGGCAGATGCAGATACTGCAGAGAAAAAATATCGATCAGATATCCGTTGGTTGAAGCCCTGAATGCATTATTGTACGTGATCGTTTACTGGAGATATGGATTGGGCTGGAATTTTATAGTTTACTGTATCCTGATTTCATCGCTTGTTGTAATAACTTTCATCGACCTTGAATTCCAGATAATACCCGACAGGATTACACTTGCAGGGATTCCTGCAGGGATTATGGCAGGCTCTTTATTGCTCCCTGACCCGTTTATGAGAGCTTCCGGTCTCGGATTTAAATCTTCAATAACAGGCGCAGTCACGGGTTTTTCCTTATATTATATTATTGCGTATCTGAGCCTTAAACTGCTTAAGAAAGAGGGGATGGGCGGCGGTGATATCAAGTTGATGGCAATGATAGGAGCTTTTCTCGGCTGGAAGTCTGTGGTTTTGACAACATTTTTGGGAAGCCTTGCCGGTTCCGCAGCAGGGATTTCACTAATGGTTTTTAGAGGGAAAGGGAAGGGGACACTCATACCCTTCGGCCCCTTCCTTGCATTAGGCGCAGTCATTACACTTTTTTGGGGACAGGAAATACTGCTGTGGTATCTGTATTAGTTAATTGCAAACTTAATCATATGCAGGCTTGCCAGCGAAGATTTTGATTATGGCGCCGGAGACACTCACGTCAATTTTACTCTTTTTTGTTCTTATAATCCTTGTTTTCTTTTATCTTATCAGGATATTTTCCAGCCTTCACAAGAAAAAACTGAACTCTAAAAGTAAAGATTCCACTCAGGTCGGTTTTGTTGTGGAAACATTCCATGACCTTGTCTCCAAGCTTAAGGATAAAGAAAGGGAACTGGAGATTCTGAAAAGAAATGCCGAGGAAAGGGCATCCAGGATAGAAATATATAATGAAAATATTTTTCAGAGTGTGCCGAGCGGTGTGGTCGGCTTTGATCAGGACTTCAGGATAACAAAAATCAATTCGGCTGCGGAGAAAATCCTCGGTCTGAGAGAATCTGAAGTAATAGGCAAAAAAAACAACGACATTTTCAATAGTCCTATAACCGAAATTATAGAAAACAGGAAGATTGTGGAGAGGGCGGAGGTGGGATATGTCACACATGCCGGCAAGAGAATATGGCTTGGCCTGACAATCTCTCCACTGAAGGACAGTTCAGGCAGCACAATCGGGCAGATACTTGTCTTCACAGACCTTACCGACCTTAAAGCCCTGCAGTCTCAGATGGAACTCAGGGAGAGATTGTCCACACTTGGAGAGATGTCTGCGGGGATAGCGCATGAACTCAGAAACCCAATGGGTGTTATATCAGGCTATACGAAAATACTGTCAAAAAAAGCGGATGATGCCCTGATGCCTGCTGTTGAGGCGATAAACAAAGAGATAGCCGTAATGGACAGGATTATCACGGATTTCCTTTCATTTGCAAAACCTACTGAATTGATACTTTCAAATGTAGATCTTAATGAACTCATAAGCGGTTGCATTAAGGCGATCCAGAACATATCCGACAGGATCGATTTGAAGCTGAATGTCGATAAAATGCCTGTTATAAAAGGAGACGAGGTGTTGCTGAGACAGTCGATAGCGAATCTTTTGCAGAACGCGGTTGAGTCAATGCCGGAAGGGGGGGATTTGAATCTCAATGGCTCTGTAAAGGATTATCTGTATATATCAATCTCGGATACGGGGCACGGCATTCCGGAAAATATCAAAGACAAGATTTTTCTTCCATTTTATACCACAAAGGAGAGAGGCACTGGGCTTGGTTTGTCAATAGTGCATAAAATAATAGTCGCTCATGGAGGCACAATACAGGTCGAAAGCTGCGAAAAAGGCACATCGTTTACAATTAGACTTCCCAAAGAGATAATTGTCGATAACCCCTCATGAAAAAATCCTGAAAAGCAGAAAGGTAAAAAAAGATCCTAATAATGCACCGAGGATTACTTCCCATGCATTATGTACCCTCGTTGCAATTCTGCTCTGAGCAATCAAAACAGCAAGTATGAAACATAGGAGTGATGCGAGGAAATTTTCGGTTGTATATGTGACAGAAACCCATACAGAGAAGGCGAGAGCGGAATGGCCGCTCGGTATGCCGCCGCTTAAAGGACTTCCTTTCCCAAAATATGTTTTTGTTATTATCACAAGTATCAGTACAAGTATAAACGCTATCAGCGAAACTTCTTCTTTCGAATGTTTGGCGATATAAATGCCTTCCTTAAAAACAGACTTAACATAAGGGAAAAGGACGATATAGCCTAAAACCGCGGCTCCGAATGCGGTTATCAGCACGGCTCCTGCTGCGATGTCTTTGGCTATCTTGGCCTTTTCTGAATATTCCGGGGAAATCAGATCCACAATGGTTTCGATAGCGCTGTTCAGCATTTCGGCAAGTAGGACGAGTATGACCGCAAGGGATATTATTATGAATTCAGAACGCGAAACTCCCAGTATATAACTCAGAAGCAAAATGAATGCAGCAGAAAAAAAGTGGTACCTCATGTGCTTCTGTGTTTTTGCGCCGTGGAGTATCCCCTCTATCGCGAAGTTTGCGCTTTTAAACCATTGTCTTAAGGGCATTCAGAAGTTCCCTCTCTTTCTTTTCCATTTTTTGTTTCTGATAAGTATTTAATTCATGATCGTAGCCCAAAAGGTGAAGCAGCCCGTGGATCAGCAGCCTCAACAGTTCTTCGTAGAAGGGAATGCCGTAGTCTTTGGCCTGGTTTAATGCCCGGGGTATGCAGATTACGATATCGCCGAGAGGTATTTCTTGTGAATTCCGAATACCGGGAAGTTCTGGAACTGTTTTCGGTTCTTTGCCTTTGAAGAATTCTGCTGTTTCCTGTGGAAACGAAAGGACATCGGTGGCTTTATTTATGCCACGGTATTGAGCGTTAAGAAGCTTCATCCTTCTGCTGTTTATGAACAGGACGCTGACTTCAGCTTTTTGAAACCTGAGCAGTCGGAGCGCTTTGCTTAAGTCCCTTCTTATCCTCTGCCTGTTGAGTCTTTTCGACCTTTGCCGGTTCTTTATGTAAACCTTTATCACCAAAATCAAATCCCGGATAATCAATCCTCTTGTGAAAAATTCCTGTCAATATGTAGATGAATTTCTTTTTTATCTCTGATATGTCTTTTAAGGTCAGTTCACACTCATCGAGCTGGCCGTCAAGAAATATATGATTGATTATCTTGTCCACAAGAGCGGTAATCCTCGCAGGTGTAGGGTCATTCAGAACTCTGGATGCCGCCTCTACGGCATCTGCCATCATAACAAGGGCAGCTACGCGGGTCTGCGGTTTTGGGCCTAAATATTTATATTCATCTTCAGCGGGAGAATGGTCCTGTTCCTTGGCTTTTTCATAAAAATACGTAATCAGCGCTGTGCCGTGATGTTGTTTTATGATATCGATTATGGAGTGGGGCAGCTTATATTGCCTGGCAAGCTCAACCCCTTCTTTAACATGGCTTGTAATTATCATGCTGCTCATATGAGGAGTCAATTTATCATGCCTGCTTACGGAACCTGCTTGATTCTCAACAAAATAGTCGGGCATCTTTATTTTTCCTATATCATGATAATAAGAGCTGACTCTCGCAAGGAGGGGGTTGACCCCGACGGTTTCAGCTGCGGATTCAACAAGATTGCCTACAATAACACTGTGGTGATATGTGCCTGGAGCTGTTATCATAAGATTTTTCATCAGCGGTTGATTCAGGTCTAAAAGTTCAAGGAGACTGATATCAGTAGTGATCTTGAACATATATTCCAGGAAGGGCAAAACAAGTGAAACAATTGACGACACCGCTATTCCCGAAAAGACAGCAAAAATTAATGCTGAAGGGGTTTTTGTTGTAAATAATTCGCCTTTTGAAAGCAGCAGTATTAATACGATGGATATATTTGCCAGCAAAACATAAAGTCCGCCAATTAATAGGGCAGACCTTTTTTTGCATCTTATTACGCTGAAAGCGGCGGTGAGGCTGCCTATGAATGCATAAATAGGAAAAAAAGCATCGTTCATCCAGTACCCGGTAAGAAGGCTGATTGTAAAGGAAAAGGTAATTGCTGTATGAAAATCAAAAAGGAGCGTGACAAGCATCGCGCCTGCGGCAATCGGTATTCCATAGATTGCAGTATCAATGGAAATGAATCCCAGACCCTTTGAGAGATTCTGGAGTATATATTCAAACATTCTTCCTATGAAAAGTGTGCTGACAATCATAAGAGCGAGCAGGAACAACATGCTGTAATTGTTGATATAAGAGGGTTTGTAGCGCATAAGGTCTCTGTAGAAAATAATAAGGAGGACAAAAGCGAGGAGGGCCCCTCCTATAAACCGCTCTGATGTCAAATCAACCATCAAAGATGCGGAGACAATTAAAGAAGTGACGCACAGGAAGATAATCCTTAATAGGTTCGGTTTTAAATTAATGCTTTTATTTTTGTCTTTCTGAAGCCCGTTTTTCATGTTTTTCGTACGCTTTTACTATTTCCTGAACAAGTTTATGCCTGACAACGTCTTTTTCAGAGAAATATATAAAGCTGATTCCGTCAATATTTTCAAGTATTTTTACAACTTCAACAAGGCCGGAGGTTTTTCCGGCCGGGAGATCTATCTGTGTTATATCTCCGGTGATGACAGTCTTTGAGTTGAAACCCAGTCTGGTAAGATACATCTTCATCTGTTCGGATGTTGTGTTCTGGGCCTCGTCTAAAATGATGAAAGAGTCGTTAAGGGTTCTCCCCCTCATAAATGCAAGCGGCGCAATTTCTATAACACCGCGATCTATCAGTTTGGATGCCTTCTCAGCTTCCATCATATCAAACAGGGCGTCATAGAGGGGCCTCAGGTAAGGATTCACCTTCTCATACAGATCTCCCGGGAGAAAGCCTAACTTCTCGCCTGCTTCTATTGCGGGCCTTGCAAGAACGATTCTGCTTATCTGTTTTTTAAGGAATGCATTGATTGCCATTGCCATTGCAAGATAAGTTTTGCCTGTCCCCGCAGGACCTATGCCTATCACAATATCGAATTTCTTTATTGCATCGATATATTTTTTTTGGGTTTCTGTTTTCGGGATGATAAAGCGGCGTTTTGAAGACACGGGTATGTTGTTAAGGAAAAGCTCTTTCAAAGATGTTTCGCTGCCTTCCGATATCGATTTGATCGCATACCTTATATCTTCGGGTTTCAGGCTGTATCCTTCGGAGTTTATATATCGGAGATCATCAATCAGTTTTTCGGCTGTTTTTATAGTGCTGTCTTCGCCCTTAAGAAAAATTTTATTTCCCCTTGAACTGGCGGTGATGCCGAGAGTTTCCTCGATGATCTTCAGGCTCTTCTCGATGCCGTTAAAAAGAAACGGATATTCCTTTTCGCTGTCAAATTCTATCTCTATCGTGTTCGTATTTTCTCCTTATTCGTTTTTGAATGTGACAAAGCTGTTCAAGCCCTCATTTTTTTTTAACTTAAGGGAAAGGATTTCTGCGTCTTTTCTTTCCCTGAACTCTCCTGTCCTGATTTTGTAAATTTTTTCGTTCGTACTGTTTTTGGAGACTGTAATATATGTTGCGTATCCCTTTTTATCGTATTTTGCCTTGAAGTTTTCGGCATCGGAGGCATTTTTGAAAGCTCCCAGCTGCACTGTATATATAATTTCGTGCTCCTTTTGTCCTGAAACCGCTGAACCCGTCGGCCTGCTTTCTCTTGAAGACCCCCTTGTCTTCTCAGAAGGTTTTGCGTCGTGCGTCATTTCATTTTTTTGCTGTTCAGCCTTATTATAGAGCCGACCATCTTCAGCGGTCTGCACATAATCCTGATTTGTTTCTTCCGGTTTTGAGGGTTGAGCGTATATCTGCTCCTGCTTTTGAGGGGATGGCGTTATTTCCATCATCTGTGAAACAGGTTCGTTTTTTTTATCATTGCTGCCTTTTCCCACAAAATAACCGAGCGTAAAGCTCAGGGCGGAGAAAATAACAACAATTACTATGATAAACTCCTTTCCCAGAATATAAAGTGATGCTCTGTCTTTAAAATCGGCGTCTTTCATAAAACAAGCATAGCATCACCATAGGAGAAAAATCTATACCCCATGGCTATTGCAGATTCATAAGCTTTCAGTAAATTTTTACGTCCTGCGAGCGCTGCCGTAAGCATTAAAGGTGTTGATCGGGGGAGGTGAAAGTTTGTTATCAGCGAGTCAACCGCCCTGAACCGATAGCCTTCATAGATAAAAATATCCGTTGTCCCTCTGACCGCGCCGTTTGCCGAAAATGTATTGCAGCGCCCGCTAAGATATCCCTCGAGCGCCCTTGTGGTTGTTGTGCCGACAGTGAATATCTTTTTGCGGGATTCCCTTGCTTCCTGAATCTCTTTTATCAAACCTGAGTCCATTTCAAAAAATTCGGCATCCATTTTATGACTATCAACTTCGGTTGTTCGAACGGGCTTGAACGTCCCGGTGCCCACATGAAGGGTGACGCTCCGGAGGAGAACGGATTTAGAGGCGATAGCAGCGAGAAGTTCATTTGTAAAATGAAGGCCGGCAGTTGGTGCGGCGATAGAACCTTCAATTTCTGCGTATACCGTCTGGTATCTTTGCTTATCTGTCTCATCGGGCTCCCTTTTAATATATGGGGGAAGAGGCATTTTACCTTCTTCCCAGATATAGCACTTAAGGTCTGCGCGGTTTTCAAAACACGCTGTTTTTCCATCACTTATATATGCAGAAAGATTCCCCGGGAATTTGAGATCCCCTGTATAGCTCTCCCTTGAAAGAATATCCCATAGCCCCGGGGAAGTTTCTCTAACCAGTAATATCTCAAGTTTTCCGCCTGTGTTTTTACGGCCGGTCAGCCGTGCGGGAAACACTTTTGAATTATTTATAAGAAGGATATCCCCTGGATTCAGGAATAAGGGCAGTTCGCAGAATTTTCTATGCTCAATATGGCCATCTTTGTGAAGAACAAGAAGTCTTGAACTGTCTCTTTTTTCGAGAGGTCTCCTGGCGATAAGGTCTTGCGGGAGAAGATAGTCGTAGTCAGCGGTTTTCATAAATCTGTATTGTGGTCCCGGGGTAGAAAAATGCCAGAATCTCTTTGTAGTTCTTTCCGTTGCGCGCCATCTCCAGAGCGCTCCATTGGCAGAGCCCCACGCCATGGCCATAACCCTTTCCCTCGAATACTATAATCCCGTTATCCCGGGTTATGGTAAAATTTGTGCTTGGAAGACGGTTCCATCCGAGAGATTTCCTTAAGTCGTTTGTCTTTATGGTTAATGTTCCGCTGCTGTGCGCTATATCGACTGTTTTTACCCTTTTTGATGAAGTGTATGACTTTATTGATATATCTGTTAAGCCCTTTATATTCAGTGCCTTTTCGATTTCCTCTATCGGTATCTTCCGCTCCCAGATCCAGTACGGTGATATTTCACAGCTTGATTCGACTGATTTTAAATATGGATAGTTTTTGCCAAAAACCTCATCAGGGTTTTCAGTGCGTCCACCGCAGGTGGAATGATAAAGTGATTCGATAAGCTTTCCATTATAAAAAAGGACTTCTCCCTCTGTATTCATAACAGAATAAGATATTCTGGGGTCGATTGTGCTTCCTTTGTAGACCTGATGGAGTACCGATGAAGTAAGGTCATAATTTGTGTTGTTTTTCAAATTTATCTGATAAAGCGCATATGTTCTTGCTATTACCGCCTGGGCTTTCAGAGCCTCCATTTCCCAGTTTATACCGACTTCTGAGCTGACAACATTTTTTACATATTCTTCAAGAGGCAGTTCATTTATAAGATAAAGACCTGCTGCGCCTTTCCAGACCTCGATATCACCGAGATAATGATTGCCGTTAACAAGCAGATCGCCCCTGAGTTTGCCCATCCTTTCAAGCTTTTCGTCTTTCCGGGGTATATTCTGGAATACATCGTCAATTATGAGCACCTTAATCGAACGTGATTCTGCATTTAACGCAACAAGCAGCATAATGATAGAAATAAGGACTTTCTTTAACAAATTATCTCCTCCCGAATAACCAGAATAAAAATGACAGCAAAAGGCTGATTATTATACTTGTAGCGAGAGGGAAGTAAAAAGTGAAATTTTTCTTCTGTATCATTATATCTCCGGGCAATCTGCCGAACCACGGTATCCGCACGGAAAACACAAGAACGACGCCTAATAAGGCGATTATAATCCCGATAAATATCAGGAGCTTGCCGATATGCTGAATACCCTCCGCCATCATATTTTTTTTATAGTGCTTTCTTATTCTTTCCCCGGTATCTGTCCATTTCTGAGTATATGCAACCGCAGTATTTCTGCCTGTAAAGCCCGTATCCTGCGGAGACAGACCTGGATATATGCCATCCCTTTCTGAAGTCTTCGAAGTAGAACTGTATCCCGAGTTTTCTGCCTGTTTCTTTCCCTATATCTATTATCATATCAAATTTCTGGTAGGGACTTGCAAGCAGTGACGTTGTAAAACCGTCAGCCCCCATTTTTTTTGCAATCTCCGCAGTCTTGCCGAGCCTTATCGAATAGCAGATTGCGCATCTGTTGCTCCCCTGATTAACAACAGATCCAAGGAAACCATCGAGCTCGTACTCATCTATATATTCCATATCAATATCTCTGAGCCTCTGCAGCTTCCTTACAGAATCAAGCCGGTTCGAATATTCAATATATGGATGTATGTTAGGGTTATACCAGAGACCTATTGCATGTATGCCCTTATGGAGAAAGGTTTCGAGAGGATAAATGCCGCAATTTGCACAGCAGATATGCATCAGAATCTTCATGGAATTAATATATCCTAAAAAAGTCCCTGCGGAACGCTTTTGCCTAAATGGGCAAAAGCGTTCCGTGTGGCCAGCCTTCCTCTTGATGTCCTTTCGATAAAGCCTTCCTGGAGCAGATAAGGCTCATATACATCTTCTATGGTCTCTTTATCCTCTCTCAAGGAAGCGGAGATGGCCTCTATCCCGACAGGGCCTCCGTTGAATTTGTCTATTATGGTCAAGAGCAGTTTCCTGTCCATATCATCGAGCCCTTTTTCATCAACATCGAGTGAATTAAGGGAATTTCTGGTTATTTCAATGCCTATCTTCCCGTCACCGAGCACCTGTGCGAAATCCCTTATCCGTTTTAATAATCTGTTAGCTATCCGCGGGGTTCCTCTGGAGCGTTTTGCTATTTCGAGTGCGGCGTCATCATCGATGGAAACCCTTAAAATTTGAGACGAACGGAGAGCTATCATCTTAAGCTCATCCGGATTGTAATAACTCAGCCTGTCTATTATGCCAAAACGGTCTCTCAGAGGCGAGGTCAGAAGACCTGTCCTGGTTGTAGCACCGACCAGGGTAAATCTCGGCAGATTCAGTTTCAGCGTTCGGGCATTTGGCCCCTGGCCTATTATTATGTCCAGCTGGAAATCTTCCATGGCTGGATAAAGTACTTCTTCAACAATCCTCGGGAGACGGTGTATCTCGTCAATGAACAGAATATCCATGTCTGACAGGTTTGTAAGTATTGCTGCAAGGTCCCCCGGCCGTTCGAGAACCGGACCCGATGTGGTTTTTATGCTGACCTTCAATTCATTTGATATAATATGTGCCAGGGTTGTCTTGCCAAGACCGGGCGGCCCGCAAAAAAGCACGTGATCAAGCGGTTCCTTCCTCTGGCGGGCAGCCTTGATGAAGATATTTAAATTATCCTTTATCTTGTTCTGACCGATAAATTCGTCGAAAGAACCCGGTCTGAGATTTAAGTCGAGCGACACTTCATCATCGGTCATATCAGGGCTTATCACCCTGTCCTCCCTTGTGCTTTTCACCCTGTCCTGTTTATCCATTAGTGCTTCCCGTCAGATGTTTCAGAGTTTCCCTCAACAGGCTTTCTATATCATCGAAACCTTTTTTGTATACTTTTTCAAGGTATTGCTGGGCAATATTTTTTTTGTAACCCAGATTAATAAGCGCGGACAGGGCATCATCAAACAGTCTGTCCTTAATCCCCGATGACGGTGGAAGCTTTTCCCTGAGTTCGAGGATTAATCTATGGGCTGTCTTTTTCCCCAAACCCGGTACCCTGCATAGCATGGCAACATCTTCATTCTCTATTGAGCGAAGAAAATCATCATGCGAAATTCCTGAAAGGATATTAAGAGCCATTTTAGGGCCGATACCGGAGATTCCCAGCAGTGTGACAAATATCCTCTTCTCATCTTCCGAATTAAAGCCGAAAAGCTGTAAGGAGTCTTCACGTACATGGGTATATATATGGAGATATACATCACGTCCCTCTTCCGGGAGATTCGATAGGATATTCAACGGCACATTCACCTGATATCCGACGCCGTTGACGTCTATAATTATGTTATCAGGCTTCCTGGAGATGATCTTCCCTTTAAGCGAACCTATCATGAATTAATTTCCATATAGTCAAAAAGTCGGGATTGAAACAGAGATCGTGAATTTCTATTTCGATCCGTACCTGATTGTTTCATTGAATTTTATAGTATTAATATAGCACAGGGCAAGTGCGAGTGCGTCTGCGCTGTCATCATAAAGTGTTCCTTTGATGTTTAATATCAGCTTAACCATTTCCTGAACCTGTCTTTTATCGGCGCGTCCATATCCTACAACAGCCTTTTTTACTTCAAGAGCGCTGCATTCATGAAGATCGATATTTTCAGCTGCGGCCGCAAGAAGGATTATCCCTCTGGCGTGACCGAGGTTTAAGGCGGCCTTTGCACCTTTGGCAAAAAAAATCTTTTCCACCACAATATCATCCGGACGGTGTTCGCGGATAATGCATGTAAGAGAATCGAATATGTGGTTCAGCCTGAAATGAAGCGGCAGGGAAGAAGATGGTGATATCCTGCCGGATGTGATATACGAGGATTTTTTCCCGTCAAAGCCGAGCAGGCCGTATCCGCAGATTATGCTTCCGGGGTCGATCCCGAGCACCTTTCTCTGGTCGCCGCAGTTAGGGCTGATCAGTTCAGGCTTACTTTTTTCTCGGTTCTTCAAATAATATTTCCTCGACCATCAGGCAGAGGACATGTCCAAGAGTTATATGAGTTTCCTGTATCCTCGGCGTGCTGTCCGAAGGCACAACAAAGGAATGGGTGGCCTTTGATGCGAGTTTGGTTCCCTTTGCGCCTGTAAAAACAACCGACTTCAATTTCTTCTTTCTTGCAACTTCGACAGCTTTCAGCACATTGGGGGAATTTCCGCTTGTGCTTATTGCAATTACCATATCTCCTTCAGAAGCAATAGATTTCAGCTGCTTCGAAAAGATTTCGGAATAATCATAATCATTTGCTATGGAGGTTATGACGGCCATGTCGGTATTCAGAGCAATCGCCGGCAATCCGGGTCTTTCTCTCTGAAATCTGTTCACAAATTCTGCGGCTATATGTGAAGCGTCTGTAGCGCTCCCGCCGTTGCCGAATAAGATTAATTTATTGCCATCATTAAAAGTGCCGGCAATCGCCTTTGCAACTTCTATGATGGTATCGAGTGAGCCTTCTAAAAACTTCTCTTTAACAGATATGCTTTCCTTGAATTCTCTGAGTATTTTAGTCTTCATAAAAGAAAAAAGAGATTTTCAATTAGAGTAAAACAATCGGATTATTATGTCAATCAGACTATGTGTCCCAAATCCACCATCAAAAAAGTGCCATAGGCGAGAGAACGTCATTCTCTCTCATTCCCGCTTCGCTCCGATTTCCGGAATAAAGACTGCACCTTTGATTTCTGCCGGACTTCCTTCCTTCGAAGGACCTACAGAACTGACACGGTAGTCCCGCATGATTGTTGGGCTTTCCGTATCGAGAAAAGCCGGAATCTGAGTTTCTCCGATAAGCTTATAGTCCTGATTCCCTAACTTTCTGTAAATCCTGAAGCCGGTCACCCAGGTCTCAGAGGGTTCTTTCCAGTAAAGAAAAATCCTGTCATCGGCGGCAAAATACCGGAGGTCTTCTGGAGAAGGAGGAACAAATTCAGAAGGATTTACGATGATTTCTTCCGACATAGGCCCTTCATCTCTTATATCATTTTTGGTCAGGCTTCTTATGGAATAGTAGAAAATTTTATTGATGTTGAAGACATCCCTGAAGTAATTTTCGGACAGGGGTGATTTGTTTGCAGGATCCAGGCCATATGCGTTTTTTTCAGGACTTTTGTAAATATTGTATAGTATGCCGTCACCGGATTTTTCCCATTCCAGAACCAATGAACCATCCTCTATTCTGAAAGTAATGTTTGCGGGAGGCGCCGGGAAGTTCAACGGAGTTATATTGATAATGTTTGAGTCATCGCTGTAAATGCCCCTGAAATTCCGGGAAATAATCTTGTAGCTGTATGTTTGTCCGGTTTTAAAATCTGCGTCAACATGGGAACGCCTGGTCCTTTCTATATGGGACATCCTGCTGAAACCCGTCCCGGATGACTTAAAAATGATAAAATCGGATATCTCGGATTCTTTGTCTTTGGGAAAGTCCCATCTAAGGATAATTTCATTCTCCCTGTGGATAGCCCGCAGAAAAGAAGGCGGCTCAGGTTTTTCGTATGATTTAAGGGTTGGGGCGCCTTTTTTGCCGCATGAAGCTATAAATAGCAGAGAAAGGGTGATAGCGATGAAAGATACAGACAGCAATAAAAATTTTGAAGGGCAGTCTGGAAAGTCATTTTTATCAAAATGCATGGCTTTACTTTAGAATATCCCTGTATTTTTTAATCTGTCTCATCACTTCTGAAGGAGACGTTCCCCCGAATGAAGAACGCGCCTTTACCGATTCCGCCGGATCAAGGACAGAGAAAATATCTTCGGATATCCGGCTGGAAAAAGACTTCAGCGTTCTCAATTCAAGCGAATGAAGATCGAGCTTTTTGTTAATGCAATAGAGCACAATCTTTCCTGTAGTTTCATGAGCTTCCCTGAAAGGCACCCCTTTTTTTACAAGATACTCTGCTATGTCAGTCGCAGTTGAATAACCTTCACCTGCGGTTGAATGCATTCTTGCGGAGTCAAACCTTATTTTCGGCAGCATTTCGATCATGATCATGAGGCTTGATTTAATGGTGTCCGATGTATCAAAAACCGGCATCTTGTCCTCCTGCATGTCTCTGTTGTATGAGAGGGGAAGCCCTTTCATCATGGTCAGTATTGACATGAGGTTGCCGTATATTCTCCCGGCCTTGCCCCTGATAAGCTCTGCGACATCGGGATTTTTTTTCTGAGGCATTATGCTGGAACCTGTTGTGAACTCATCCGATATCTCGATAAAACCGAATTCTACAGTTGACCATAATATCAGTTCCTCGGCAAGCCGTGAAAGATGCATCATGGTGATGGAAGCGCAGGAAATGAATTCAATAGCGAAATCCCTGTCGGAGACAGCATCTATACTGTTCGAAGATACCGTTTTGAACCCCAGTTCTTTTGCCAGATATGCCCTGTCAGTCGGAAGGCTTGTCCCTGAAATTGCGCACGAACCGAGCGGCAGGACATCAATGCGCTCTAAAGAGTCTTCAAAACGGCCTTTATCACGCTGGAACATTTCAACATAAGCCAGCAGATGATGCGGGAGCAGGACCGGCTGAGCCCTCTGCATATGCGTGTATCCCGGCATTATGACCTTTATATGACGTTCGGCTAACCTTATAAAAGCTTTTTGTAATTTTCCTATTGCTGAAATGATTTCTTTTGATTCTTTCTTCAGGTAAAGCCTCATATCAAGCGAAACCTGGTCGTTCCTGGACCTCGCTGTATGGAGTTTCTTGCCGGCGGGGCCAATTTTTTTAACGAGGGCCGATTCTATGTGCATATGTATGTCTTCAAGTTCTTTTCTGTACCTGAACCTGCCGGTTTTAATGTCTTCGGCGATTTCATGCAAACCTTTTACTATCGCGTCAGAATCCTTTTGAGAAATTATACGCTGTTTCCCGAGCATTTTAGCATGCGCGATACTGCCCTTGATGTCATGTTCCCAGAGTCTTCTGTCGAAAGAAACAGACTCTGTAAATGACTCAACGGTTTTGGATGTACTGTGTTTAAATCTGCCGGCCCAAGGTTTTTTCATATTCTCCGAGATAAAAAATAAAGATCAGCTTCAAAATATTTATAATCTGACAATCAAAGGGTCTTTTTCTTAAATCCGTGCTTAATATCCTCAAGCTCCATGAAAATCTGATATGTGATCTCATTAGTATTGAGAGAAATGGGGCCGCTGAGCACATATGACGGAAGTTCGTCCTGAATAAATTCGAATATGCCTTCAGCCCAGTCTATTGCATCAAGCAGAATCTCTTTCGCATGTTTGATAATTATGTTTTCAAGCTGTTCGAAGGTGAAATAATTGAGTTCGATCAGTCTTTTTGTGAATGGTATTTTCATTGTCTGGCTTTGAAGAAGGGCGGATTTTATTTTGCCTGCTTCCAGGTGTGAGCCCCTGTGCAAATATTCGCCGAGACGTTCTCCGTCCTTGTTTGACGACACAAAAATTATCTTGCCCTTTTCGATGTATATCTTTTTTTCGATGCCGTGATTATTTACGATAATAGTCCCTGTCTTTTTGCATAACTCAACCCACTGAAGAAGGTCTGTCAGGGGCATTACCGAGAGGTCCCCCTTGATAGAAGCCATTATATTGCTCTCCCGTGTATAATAAATGTGTAAGGCAAATAAAAACTTGAAATATAATATGACAAATCAGTCCATAAAGCAACTGCAAAATACGATTGATTCGATAATAAAAGGCAAAAGCATGGCCGTCCGGATGGCCATCGTAACACTTCTTGGCAGGGGTAATCTTCTTATACAGGATGTGCCGGGAGTAGGAAAAACAACGCTTGCTTTCGCACTCGCCAGGGCGACAGACTGCTCATTCCAGAGGATACAGTTTACAAGTGACCTGATGCCGACAGACATAATCGGTGTAAGCATTTTGAATCCTGAAACGAGGGAATTCGAATTCAAGCCAGGCCCGATATTTTCGAATATAGTTCTTGCTGATGAGATTAACAGGACCAATCCAAAGACACAGTCTGCACTGCTGGAGGCAATGAACGAGAAAAGGGTTTCCGTGGATAGAAAAACCTTCGGCCTCCCCGAGCCGTTCATGGTGATTGCAACGCAGAATCCATTGGAATATCACGGCACCTTTCCGTTGCCTGAAAGTCAGCTTGACCGTTTTATGATGCATGTCAGCCTTGGATATCCCGCCCCGGAATATGAAAAGATCGCGATATCGGGACAGTCGAGTTTCAAGCTTCTCGAAAATATGAGCCACGTTGTATCGAAGAAGGAGATTTTAAGGATGCAGGAGGAAGCCGACATGGTTTATATTGAAGAAAGCCTGCTGGATTACCTGATGCGGATAATCACCGCGACGCGGACACATGACAAGATACGCCTCGGTGCAAGCACACGCGGAGCGCAGTTTCTTGTCAGGGCAGCAAAGGCACATGCATATTACGAAGGAAGGGATTTCGTGCTTCCTGACGATATCAAGGCGCTTGCACCCCTTGTTCTGGGACACAGGTTGATATTGAAAACCAGGGCCTTTATTTCCGATGCTGAGATAATAGTAAATGAAATATTGGAAAAAATCCCGGTTCCGGTTTGATATGAAGACTACCAGGGAGGGGAAGAGGTTTATAATCGCCGCTTTCCTTATTGCTGTTGCTGCAATCAACACCGGCAACAACCTTATTTACCTGATCCTGTCACTGATGCTCTCCTTTATTCTGCTTTCCATTGTTCTTCTGAAGGTTAATCTCTCAGGCGTTTCCCTCGCTGTATCAGTGAATACGCCCGTATTCGCCGGTGAGGAAACTCTTGTTGTCCTGACTGTAACCAATGTGAAACCTTTTATACCTGCCTATTCAGTTAATGTTCTTGTGCCTGATGCAACTTTTTCAGATTCGCATGCTGGGAAGACAAAAGAGATTCACGAAGGAGGACGAAAGGTCTACTTCCCTTTAATACCATCCGGAGGCAGCTTAAGAAAGGCGGGGAAGATAGTTTTTGGCCGGAGGGGGCTTTACAGCCACGGAAATTTCAATATCCGGAGCGGCTTCCCGTTCATACTTTTTCACAAAAAAATGACCGTGAAAGTTACCGGAGAGATTCTCGTTTACCCATCCCTGAGAGACGTAGAAGATTTTATAAATGAATCCATCGGCCCCGAAAACAATGAGGCGGCCGGCATCAGAAGTCAGGGAGAAGAAATATACTCTATCAGGGAATTCAGATATGGCGATGACTGGCGAAAGATTCACTGGAAGGCATCCGCCAAGGTATCGGAACTTCTGGTAAGGGAATACACCAAAAACGAATTCAGAAAGACCACTATAATCATTGACAATCTTTTGCCTGCCGGCACAGACCTTTTCGAAAAAACGGTTTCATTATCAGCTTCTATTGCTAAATATTTTCTCGATGAAGAACATCTCGTAAGGATACTGTCCTGTAAAAAAGTGATACCATTCGGCGTCGGGAAAGAGCACCTTTTCAGGATACTTGACACCCTGGCAGTTATAAAAGAAGAAAGCACCTGGGACTCCCCTGTTTCACGGGAAATGGAAGGATTTTCCATACTGGTTCTGAAATCCCGCAACTCTGTATTAAACAGATATATCCATTCAGGTGATATGGTGATATATGCCGATAATCTATAAAATCATAACCGCTGTTCTTGCCGTTACCGGATGCGTGAGCCTGATAATAACAGGGGAGATGAATCCCCTCATGACCATAAGCGGTATCGCAATATTGCCGGGATACTACAGGTTTCTCAGAGGAGGGAGGCATGCTCCCAGATGGGCTATTGCAACCCTTTCAGGTGCAACGTTATTTGTATTCCTGATCGACTCGGCGGTCGTATCAGGAGAAATTTTCCTGGCTGTTGCTCATCTTACGGTCGCATTTCAGGCTATAAAGAGCTTTGACCTTAAAGAGCCCTGGGATCATCTTCAGGTTTATTTTATGACTCTCCTTCAGTTGATTATTGCATCTGAATTAACCCTTTCGCTCGCATTCGGTGTGGTTTTTACAGTTTTCATATTGATGCTCGTTTCAGCAATGATACTCTCACATTTTTTGAAGGAGGGGGCATTGGGGAAGGTGAGGATAAAAGGGCCGGTAATTCTCATTTCGGCGCTGACACTTATGGTGACAGCTGTTTTTTTTATAGCAATCCCGAGAACACCTAAAAAATTTTTTGGCAGGAGTTTTGCAAAAAACATAAAAACCTCGGGATTTTCTGAAAAGGTGGATTTCGGCTCTTTCGGTGAAATGAAAATGGATCCAGCTATAGTCATGAGGATAGAGATTGGAGGTGATGCCGGGAGCCCGTATTACTGGCGAGGAATTACGATGGACCATTTTGACGGATATTCATGGAAGAATTCCCTGAAGGAAAGACACAGGCTTCAGTTTATAAGTGATGAGTTCGTGGTTTCCCCGTATGACAGAAGAAAAACTGTTGTGCAGAAGATATATATGGACCCGATAGGTTCTGATATTATTTTCGGTTTGGCCAGGATAACCTCTGTAAGCGTAGATGCTCCTTCCATGACAGCCGATACCGCAACAGATATTTATATGCCGAGAAGATCTTCAAGGGCGATCAGTTATACCGTGCACAGCGATACAGGGAGAAATTACACAGACGCAGCCGATGAAAGATACCTGCAGTTGCCTGAAGTAACGAAAGGAGTGAGGGATTTAGCAAAGTTCATAACATCCGGTGCAAGGACCGGAATCCAGAAGGCTTATCTGATAGAGCAATATCTCAGGAAAAACTATACTTATTCCCTGATTACATCCCCGCCCCCTGAGGGCGTAACGCCGGTTGAAGATTTTCTTCTCAATACAAAGAAAGGGTACTGTGAGCATTATGCCGCTTCAATGGTGGTTATGCTCCGTGAACTGGGAATTCATTCAAGGATCGTCAACGGTTTCTATGGCGGGGAAAAGAATGAATACGGCGGTTATATAATTGTGAGGCAAAGCGATGCCCATTCATGGGTTGAAGCTTATATAGACGGGAGCTGGGAGCGATTTGATCCAACACCCTCTGTTGTTTTGCGGCATCCGGGTCTTTTTTTACTGCTTGTTGATTCCATAAAACTTTACTGGTCAAGATATATAATCGGGTACAGCTTCAATGACCAGAAGAAGATAATAAGGGAGGCGCCCCTGCCTTTTAGATTATCGTTGTTGTCATTTCAAAAATTTGTAGGAATAAAGTTTGCTGCAATTTTGATTGTGACCGTCATTATTTTTTCATTGCTCCTGTATAAAGCTCTACTCATATTGCGGCCCGGAAAATACAGTTTTATTACTGATAATTATCTGAGATTCAGGATGATGATGAGGAAAAGTGGTATCCGGTTAACTCCTTCAATGACCGCCTCTGATCTAAGAAGATATGCCATCGGTCATGAGAGGTGCGAAGAAATAGCTGAATTTATTGAATTTTACGAAGCGCATAGATTCGGCAGAAAAAAAATATGTCCGGGCGACAGGAAGAAATATCACATGTTGCTGAAAAAGATCGGCAGCGGAAAGACAGAACTGAATATATTCCGGTGAGCGCAACTTCAAAACTTCAATAAATATGAAAGGGTATTGATAGACCGTTAAGTCTGTGGGAAAATGTTTTATAGGTGTCGATATGAGGATGTTATACCAAAAAGGCGGAAGAAAGTCCGGATACTGTATATGGATTTATCATGAGATATAAAGAACTCGGGCCTAAGAAGAGATTTACATTGCTGCTGATCCTGATTTATGTTATTTCACTCCCTGTAATATCTTTTATAACTTATTACGTCCTGAGAAAAAATGCAGTAAACGACGCATACAACGCAGGGAAGCTCCATCTTTCGACAATAAATTCGGTAAAACATTATGTTGAAGAAGATTTGAGGCCCATTTTCTACAAAGAAATGCCCGGCAGATTTATCGTTGAAGGCATGTCAAGATCCTTTGTGGCTACAAATATTGCCGAGCGGGTCAGCAAAGAACTTCCGGCATATATGTATAAGAATGCGTCCCTGAATCCCAGGAATCCCCGGAACAATGCTGATATGTTTGAGGCAGAAATTATAAGAAAATTCATAAACGAAAGGGATATCAAGGAGTGGAAGGGATTCAGGGAAAGATCCGGCGAGGAATATTATGTAATTGCAAGACCCGGTGAGCCTTTCGGTCCTGACTGCTTGAGATGCCATGGCGACCCGTTTGTTTCTCCAAAAGAGTTATTGAACAGATATGGCCCGGAAGCGGGCTTTCATATAAAACCCGGTGAATTAAATGATGCGATGTTTGTCTATATTCCGATAGGTGTTCCTCTTGCAGCGGCCTGGAGGGTGATAGCAGTGTTTATAGGGATTTACATATTATCCGGTTCGATAATTCTTTCTGTAATACAAACAAGGTTCAACAGGCTCTATAACCAGATAGATTCCGATAAACAAAGGATAGAGGATTTTAACCTTGAGCTCATGAAACTGAATCAAGACATGGAATCTATCATTACAGAGAGAACAATGAATCTGATAGCTCTCAGCATTGCCGACCGTGTGAGAAATCCGGCCACGGCCATTTCCGGTACGTTCAATCGCATTCTCAAGAAAGAGGAGATATCGGGGTCCCTGAGGGAAAGGCTTACAGACCTTATGATAGAAGCCCAGAAACTGGACATGATTGTTAAAGATTATGAGACTATACTCAAGAACAAGGAATTGATGTTCAAATTCGAAGATATTAATGAAATAATAAAAAACGTCATGCCTCTGGTCGAAAAAGAAATTAAGAACAAAAAAATTGTGCTGTCACTTGAACTGTCAGATACACCTCATAGATGCATGGCAAACAGACAGCTTCTGAGAGTAGCGATACTGCATGTATTGAAAAATGCAATAGAGGCTGTAACGGAAGGAGGCAAGATAGCCGTTAAGACCGCTTCAGAAAAGGATCGCATTACCCTCAGTGTGACCGATACCGGCAAGGGCATACCCAAGGAAGACATATCAAAGATCTTCAGTCTGTTCTACAGTACAAAAAAGCATAGAGTAGGGATGGGACTGCCATTGGTAAAACAGATAATAAAGGAACATAAAGGAGAGATTACAGTGGAAAGTGAACCGGGTAAAGGAACTGTCTTTTATCTGAATTTTCCGATCAGATGGTCGGAGCAGGAACTTTCCAGGCCGGTTTCTCAGTAAGAGTTGATAATTTTTTCGAAAACCGATTGACACCCCTTGAATGCTTTTAATACAATCAAAACAAATCATAACAAAATTATGAGGTAATCATGAAAAAAAGTGTTATTACGGTAATAATGATTTTAATCCTTAATTCTTCCGCCCTTGCCGATCCGGGTTTTGCCGAGGGAGGGAAGAAAATAGGGCAGGGGTTCAAAGAGATTGCGCTCACTACCGGAACAGCCTTTAAAAAAACGGGCAAAGCAATAGGCAAGGGCTTTAAACAAGCCGGCATAGAGACCGGAAAGGCGTTCAAGACAATGGGCAAGGAAATAGGCAGGGCGTTTTCAGGCAGATAATTCATACCGGTTTAACTGACAGAAAAACCTCAGGCTAAGACAATCGGTCCGATTCTGATTTGCTGAGAATACGTTTTGCAGCTGCAAGTTTTTTAAAGTATTTTTTTATTTTTTTAGTATTGCCGGCGACCGTTGCCTTGAAAAGATCGCCTTCGAGTTCCGCAACTTCAAGGCGTTTATAATAATCCATGGTCTCTTTCAGGTGCGCCAATACGATTTTGCCGGTCAGAAGCGGGTGATTATTTGTAACATTTGCATCCTTGAACATAATGCCATGTTCGAGTTCCACTTCAAGCCCCCTGCGGAAGTCATCGAGGGGAATCTTCATTTTTTCAGTATTAACCTTTGACAGGATGATGCGAGCTTCTTCGGGCAGCACATTCGTTCCCTTCTTTCTGGTCCAGTCCCTTATCTTCAGCTCCTTGCATATCCTCCTTGCCTCATTAACTGTAACGTATTCAGGCAATTTCATAAGAACCCTCCTTAAAAGATCACCGATTGATAAATTCTATCTAAAAACAATTTCAAAGACAATATTTAATTTGATTTTTCAATCTATAATTGTGTTTTTTTATAATATTTGATTTAAAATATATATAAGGAAATTTATCATGGATAGCAGAGAATTAAAATATGGAGAGGGACTGGAGGTCAAAGAAAAACAGCAGATCAAATCCCCGCCGTTTTATAGAGTTTTTCTCCTTAACGATGATTATACGACTATGGATTTTGTTGTTCATATTCTTGAGAAAGTCTTTCATAAAAATCCTGTTGAAGCAACACAGATAATGCTTCATGTACATAAGAATGGAAAGGGACTTGCCGGTGTATATTCACGTGAGATCGCAGAGACCAAAATAGTTGCGGTTCATGAGCTTGCGCGTCAGCACGAGTTTCCTCTTAAATGCAGCATGGAGAGTGAATGATCAGCAAGGCGCTGGAATTAACCATACAGGCTACGATGCGGGATGCTGAAGCCCGTCGTCATGAATATTTGACCGTAGAGCATATTTTATATGCTCTTATTCATGATGATTGGGGAGCTGAAATCATCGTCAATTGTGGCGGGAACATTGCGAAACTGAAGTCAATGCTGGAAGAATTTTTCGAGAAAGAGATACCCAAGCTGTCAAAAAATTCTGACAGCTATCCACAACCGACCATCGCATTCACACGTGTAATCCATACAGCGGTCAACCACGTCAGATCAGCAGAAAAACTTGAAGCCGATGCAGGTGATATCCTTTCGAGCATCTTTCTTGAGGAAGATTCTCATGCTGTAAATTTTCTTGAATCTGAAGGGATAACACGTTTGGATATTCTGAATTATATCTCTCACGGGATATCAAAAACAGGAGATGAACCCATTGAAGAAGTCAGGATTACAAAAAAGGCCGTTCCAGAGAAAAAACAGGTCCAGAAAGGCGATTCTTTAAAACTGTTCACCGTTGATCTGGTTCAGAAAGCCGCTGACGGGGGCATAGACCCTCTTGTCGGGCGCGAACCGGAGCTGAAAAGATCGATACAGGTTTTATGCAGGCGCAGAAAGAACAATATTGTATTCGTTGGCGACCCCGGTGTAGGCAAAACAGCGATTGTCGAAGGCCTTGCTTTAAAGATACATAAAGGCGAAGTTCCCCGGGTTTTGAGAAATGCCCGTATTTTTTCGCTCGATATGGGGGGTATGCTGGCAGGGACTAAATACAGAGGCGACTTCGAGGCCCGTCTCAAGGCGACCATGAAAAGCCTTGAGTCAATCCCGGAAGCGATTCTTTTCATTGACGAGATACACACGGTAGTTGGTGCAGGTGCCACAAGCGGCGGCTCAATGGATGCTTCAAATATTCTTAAACCGGTACTGAATTCCGGGAAATTACGGTGTATAGGAGCAAGCACTTACGAGGAATACAAAAACTATTTCGAAAAAGACAGGGCGCTTTCCAGGCGTTTTCAGAAAATTGAGATTCAGGAACCGGATGTAAAAGAGACCATTCACATACTTAAGGGTTTAAAGTCTTATTATGAGGAGTTTCACGGTGTGAAATTTACAGACTCCGCTCTCAGGGCAGCTGCCGAGTTGTCGTCTAAATATATTAACGATAAATATCTTCCCGACAAGGCGATCGATGTTATTGATGAGGCCGGTGCTTTATTAAAACTTTCTCAGTCGTATAGTCGGAAAAAAACTGTCGGACAGGCAGAAATCGAAGCCGTTGTTGCTAAAATTGCGAAGATCCCGGAACATACAATATTAAGGTCTGATATTGACAGACTTATGGCCTTGGAAGAAGAGCTTAAAAAGGTGGTCTTTGGCCAGGATGATGCCATTCATTATCTGGTATCTTCGATCAAACGTGTTCGAGCAGGTCTTGGGAACCCTGACAGGCCGATCGGGTCTTTTCTTTTCACAGGGCCGACAGGCGTGGGAAAGACCGAGGTTTCAAAACAGATGGCATCTGTGCTCGGCATACAGTTCATCCGTTTTGACATGAGTGAATATATGGAGAAACATACGGTTTCACGTCTTATAGGAGCGCCTCCCGGTTATATAGGCTTTGATCAGGGAGGACTGTTGACTGATGCGATCAGAAAACATCCATACAGTGTTGTTTTGCTTGATGAGATAGAAAAGGCCCATCCCGACATCTTCAGCATACTGCTTCAGGTGATGGATTATGCTACATTGACAGATAATAACGGTAAAAAGGCCGATTTCCGCAATGTCATCTTGATAATGACTTCAAATGCAGGAACAGATGAGATGAGCAGGGCCTCTATCGGATTTGGTGACAGGACAGGGGATACAAGGTCAAAAGGAAAGGAGGCCATTAACAGGTTATTCAGCCCTGAATTCAGAAACCGTCTTGATGCTGTAATAAACTTTAACTCACTTACGCACGAGATTATGAAGCAGGTGGTGAATAAATTTATATTCGAGTTACAGCAGCAACTCCGCAATAAAAAAGTCATGATAGTTCTTTCAGACGATGCGCTGAACTGGTTTTCCAGACAAGGATATGATCGGCTGTATGGTGCGAGGCCGCTTGGAAGGCTTATACAGGAAAAAATAAAGGATGTGCTGTCAGATGAGGTGCTTTTCGGGAGACTGTCCAAAGGCGGCCGCGTCTCTATAGATCTGGACGGGGAGCGGCTGACTTTTAACTATTTCAATGCATAATTGTTCCGGAAATGCCTGTTTTTAGACTCCGGGATGAACTATTTTTCCCACCGCCGGAGCTTGCAGATGATGACGGACTTCTCGCATTAGGCGGTGACCTCAGCGAAGAGCGTCTTATCCTATCGTATTCAATGGGCATTTTCCCCTGGTATTCTGAAGGCTCTCCTGTTTTGTGGTGGTCTCCTGACCCCCGTCTTGTATTAAAGCCTGATGAGATAAAGATATCAAGGAGCCTCAGGCAAACTATAAAAAGGGGTATTTTTGAGATCACAATGGATACAGCTTTTGATGCCGTTATAAGGAGTTGCGCAACAGTTGCCCGTGGAAGAGAAAAAGGCACATGGATTACAGATGAAATGATCGAAGCATATATTAACCTTCACCGTTCAGGATATGCGCACTCAATCGAAAGCTGGTTTGAAGGCAGGCTTGCAGGGGGACTTTACGGCGTTGCGCTGGGTTCGGCCTTTTTTGGAGAATCAATGTTCACCCTTAAAAACGATGCATCAAAAGTCGCATTTGTAATGCTTGTCAAACGTCTCAGGGAATGGGATTTTACACTAATTGACTGTCAGGTAACTACATCTCATCTTAAACGTTTTGGAGCGGTTGAAATACCCCGTAAAGAATTCATGAAAATGCTGAAATCAGCGCTGAAGGTTCCTTCAAGAAGAGGGAAATGGGAGACAGGCGAAAACCGGTGACTTCGGACATTAACCTGATGCCTTTTCATGACCCGTGCAATCCTCTTTGCGGTTTTTAATATATCTGTTTTTGTCCCATGACTCTTTTGGTATTGTGTTTATTTTAAATTGTGATAAACTATGCATGAGGTCAATCTCGATGAATTTACTTTTAAAGAGACAGGGATCAGCCGATGATCAATCCGGGGAAGAGAAGATACAAAAGATTCGTCGTTGAACAGATGGACATCAATGCCAAGACGCTGTTTGCTACCGGAACCGAACTGTTGAATCTCAGCATTGCCGGTGCATGCGTAAAGGCCAATAAGAGTCTGAAACTCGACCACAGGCATCTTATTAAGCTCGGAAGACAGGACTCGCCTTTTACTCTCCAGAGTGTCGTCGTTTGGGAAAATTTAAGCGACAGTTTGCATAACTCCGGAGGAGAGATCGTACCTGTCTATAGAGCCGGGATTGCTTTTAATAACGTCTCTCCTGACAAATTAATTAAACTTAAGGATTTCATAAGGGAATCTGGCATTCCGAATGAAACGAGAATAAGTGACGAATTTAAGCCAAGCTTTCTGAGATTTAAAATTCATGACAATAAGAAGGCGGTTATGTATCATACAAAGGTCTCTGCAGTTAAGAAAATAAGCCTCGGCGGCATGCTGATTGAATTGCCCGACAGATTACAAATAGAAAGCAGATTCCCCATGGCCCTGTTTCTTACCGGGGAAGGTTTACCGATCAAGTTTCAGGGCAGAATAGCATCCTGCATAGAACACTGCAATACAAAATCCAGCCGATTTGATGTCGGTATTGAGTTTATGGCAATGGAAGATAATGATAGGTTAAGACTGAATAAATTTATCAGTTGCCTTTAATATCGTAAAGGGACTTAAGATTAAGAAAATCTGATGTTTGTTGCTATTGCCTGATTTGAACTTTTTCAAGAAACACGGTCATCAGTAATGAGATATGACGACTTGTCTAAAAACCGTGGTCGCCGATCCATATGTCAACAAGTTTTCCTTAACATTTAATCTATCTGTTCTGAATCCCGTTGAATTCAGACTTATCAATAAGTTTCTCTTTTATGAATATTCCCGATGATGCCGCATCGAAAATCAGATATATTACCCCGGCAAGGATAAGGGCAAGCAGGAATAGGCTCAGGATAAATTTTGGTCTTCTGAAGATCAAGAAAACAAAAAGTATTGCTATGACGATAGCTATGAACTGATGTGACTGATAAAAGGAAGATATGCTGTCTGTAAAATCGGCAAAGTCCATAATAATTCCCTCTTTTTTTAAATATTACCAGATAATTCAAGAGTTTTAAACATGAATTTCAGGGAATAGCGCATATTATTATAATATTGTTTCCCCGGGATTGTTAATGACAAATAATAAAGAATGAGCAGCATTTCTGTCCAAGATAAAAAAACAGGAAAGGCGGAATGTCTCATAAACACAATAAATCGACATGATAATTGAGACTGCATATCTCATTTTGATGATTATTCCGCTCAAGCGCATGCCTGGACTTCCCCGTTTACGGGTATTGGAAGCTTTGTTTTTTAAGGAGTCGTTGTTGTGTTTATTCCCCATCCCGCCTTTCTCCTGCCATAGTTTATGAAGAGTGCGGGTTAGATGATTTATTTGGACAGTAAAGAATGAGCAGTTAAGGATGCCCCGAAGAAATCGCCGTTTGTTATTAATTATTGGAAGCGGCATTTCAGACAGCAGAACCGGAGGGTTGACCGGAATATTATAAAAATCTTCCACGAAAATTGTCATATAAAGTATAATTATTTGTTAATGATTTTACATTTCTCAGGAGGTCATAAATTATGAAACTTAAGCCACTCCATGATTGGGCTGTAATCAAAAGATCCGAGCCGGGAGAAAAAACCGCCGGCGGAATCATAATACCTGATGCTGCAAAGGACAAACCATCTGAAGGTGTTGTGCTGGCAATAGGCCCGGGCAGGTACATGATAGAAAAGGGCAAGGGAAAAGAGAAAAAAAAGAAGTTTGTGCCTACGTCGCTCAAGCCGGGACAACGCGTAATGTTTCAACGATATATGGCCAAAGAGATTGAGCTTGACGGCGAGTTGATAACGCTCGCAAGGGAAGAGGATATCCTGGGTGTCTTTGAAGATCACGACGTTGCGGTAAAAGAATCTTATGCTGTTGAAGAAAAACATGCAACACCTGTTCCCTTGAAAAAGAAGGAGGCAGAAGAGATAAAGACCGACAGAGTCAAGACAATGAAAAAAGAAAAGCCTGTTCTGTCAAAAAAGAGGACTGCAAAAAAGAAAGAAACAATAACAGGTGGCAGGTCTGTTTCAAAAACCTCCAAATCGGGATCAAAAATGAAGGCAGGGGCAGCGAAGACAAAAAAAACCGAGTCTGGCTCAAAGACTTCATTAAGAAAAGAGAAACGAGCGTCAAAAAATGTTAACAAAACGCAGTCTGTTAAGAAAAAAACTTCCGTTTCAGCCCCGAAAAAGGCAATCCCGGGGAAGTCCGTAACAGGATCGGGAAAGAAAAAGGGCTCAATAAGGGCGACAGCGAAAAAAGCCAGAAAGTAAACCAATGAATTCCGTACCAGGACTCTGAGTGAACAAAAAATTCTGAGGCCGAAGATATCAAAATTCGGGGAACATCTTCAGGGAGAGAACTTTCCCGTCCCCGGTTGAAGCAGTGGCAGAGAGGATGCCCCCTTCAATATAGTTGAGCTGAAAATTCTTGAATCCCTGGGACACAAGGCTTTTGGCATTGGCAGGGCATCCCTTTTCACACCCTGCTATACCCTTAACCATTCTGGGTATGAGTCCTTTTATATCCATGCAATCCAAATCTGTTCCCTTTTCAGAAAGAAAGTCCTCAATTTTTTTCATAACAGAATCCAGATCCAGACGGAAGGGATTATCGATAGTTATTGACAGGGAATCATTGCCAAGGCTCACATCAAGTTCCATGAAAATACCCCCATGTCGACTTTTGTTTATTTAAAAAAATAATCTCAACGGAGTTGTTGCCTTAACAATATAAGGCGATTGATTGTGCTGCAATAAATAAGACATAAAATATTATCTTATTTTAGTATAAATATGCAATTAAGACGGCGCTTTTTAACCTTCTTCTGTAATTTCTTCCGGAGCAGGGCGAGTATGGCGGAATGCGACACTATCAGATATTTTTTCCTTCGCTTTCATTTATAACAATGCGGGCAATACCGGCAGGACGTTTTAAACCCTTTATGAGTTCGGTGTGGAAAAAGATATTTTTTGAAAAAGAGCAAGCAAGTGCTTAAATCAGCAGTTTTATGATTATATGATTATTAAAAGTTCAGATTGACACCTGGATTTCTTTATGATATTTAAAAATTATAGAAAGTCAATCACCCGATAAAGCTAAACCCTCTGTGAGGAGGGCGCTGAAAGTGGCGGGTCTTCGCATAAGAAGATGGCCGGACTGCCGAAGGTTGAATTTCGGTAAGTGCGGCCTTTTTTTAAACATTAAAGAAAGGAGGACAGAAATGAGCCGTTTAACAGTAATGCAAGACATGGGAAAGGATATTAAAGATGCTGTGAGAGCCCTTCATGAAATGGGAAATCACGCAGAAGACTGCATATATTTGCTTCAGACTTCATTTATTTATAACTCCCAACAGCATTTGAATGACTGCAGAGTAAAACTTGCGGATATTATCAACACAGCACAAGAGGTAACTAGGAAGATGGAGGAACTCTCTGTGGAGAATCCGATACTGAAGCCTTATGAATCTGTTCCGGCAAGTCTGCGAAAGATCGGAGGAAGCATAGACAGACTTGCCCAACTTATAGACAGAAAGGTGAGAGAAGGCATACTTTTCAGCGACAAAGCCATTGTGGAGATAACATTTCTTTTTCAAAGGCTGATCGATCTTCTTGGCCCAACCTCTGACATAATCCTTGCCAGGAATCAGATATTGAGCAGTTATGTGCAGGAATCCGAGGTTGAAGTGGTAAAAAAGGCGTTGGAATACGCCACATTGCATGAGGAAAGATTGATTGAAGGCGTATGCCTTCACATGGCTTCAACACTGTATCTAAGCATGTTAGATGAAATCAAAAACATAGCATGGCATTCAAAGGAGATAGCTGTAAAACTGATGGCGTAAACCAGCCGGACGATTAATTGTTGAACAGGGAATTTCCCTGTTGATGTTGATCATGACAGGAGGGTTGACAGTCGGATCGAGGTATTATTTCCATTTTTACTGCATAAGTATGCGGTAAAGTGCTCGGGAATTGTTCTGCTTTAAGACAGCAATAACAGTGAAATTTGGTGAAATTAGATAATTGACTTTTTGTTAGATAATATGGCATTGTTTATTAAAGTTTCAGAAGTTTTTGAACGCAAAAGGCCTCAAAGACTTTTAGCTTTGAGGCCTTTATTTTTGGCTGTACCCTGAGACTTTAGTTTATATTCAAGGAGGTTACAAAATGGCTAATGGAACAGTAAAGTGGTTCAATGAGTCAAAGGGTTTCGGCTTTATTACGGCAGAAGACAACACTGATGTATTTGTCCACTATTCGTCCATTCAGGGCAATGGATTCAAGTCCCTTGCAGAAGGCGATTCAGTCAGCTTTGATATTGAAAAAGGCCCGAAAGGTCCTAAAGCAGTCAATGTTATAAAACAATAACTGACGGAAAGAGAAAAGCCCCTCTGACATGTCGCAGGGGCTTTTTTTATTGAATAGCAGAACATGGCAGGCCGTTAAATATGATTGTAACCTTATCTTGAAAGATATCGACCGGTAAATTCATGGTTGTTTGCCGGCAAATGGGCGCAAAACACCCTTAACCATGAAAATCAAAAATAATGAGACATAAAGTCTTTGTTTATCACGGAGGAGCACTCGGCGACCTCCTTCTTTCCCTGCCGGCCATTAAAACAATGAAGAAAGCCGATGATTTTGTCCACCTTGCAGGACACCCCGATGCAGCTGATTTCCTGATGAAGGCCGGATTTATACATGAAAAATCCGACGTAAACAGTCGATTGTTGTTATCACTTTTTACAGATAAAAGTGAAGATGGGATAATAGATTTTCTTCAAGGTTTCGACAGGGTATGTGTATTCACTTCAAACAGGCATTCGCTGTTGTCAGAAAATATCCTGGCGATTTTCCCACATGCAGAAATAATTCAGACAATTCCACCTGAAGGTCTAAAAATGCACGTGTCAGATTTCAGGAAAGGACAACTCGGCGGCAAAGGGATTTTAGATCAGCAAATTTGCCGGCCTTTGATGTTTTTGGATATCCCTCCCATTTATAAAGATAAGGCAAGGAATATGCTTGTCAGTTACGGATATGATTTTAATAGACCAATTGCAGCCATACATACCGGCAGCGGGAGCATCAGGAAAAACTGGCCGCTGGAAAGATTTGCCGGCGTCATCGAAAGAATGCAGAAGGAAAAGGACTATTTTTTTATGCTTTTCTCGGGCCCTGCGGAGAATGAAGAGATGAAAAAAGAGATAGAATATCTTGCAGCCCGTCTCGGTAAACAATGCATTTACATCCCGGACCTTGAGCTTATGATGATTGCAGCGCTTTTAAACTTGTGCGGCATATATTTGGGCAACGATTCGGGATTTACACATCTTGCCTCTTTATTTGCAGAAAATACTATTGCTGTTTTTGGGCCTACAGATCCGGTGTTGTGGAGCCCCGTGAATAAAAGATCGATAGTCATATCATCTGACGCAGAATGTTCGCCATGCGGGCAGATATACAAAGGTGGTGTTTCGGATAAAAGTTCAAGGGAATGTGATTCAAGATGTCTTTCTGATATTTCTGTGCAGAGGGTTTTTGAAGAAATAATGAGAACCGGGGCATAGGAGCCCGGATTATTCACATGACGAAGATAATTTTACGGTACAGCATTTAAAGATTTTTATCTCCAAAATATTTAGACAACCGTCTGATTGCATCAATTTTCTCCCTGCTGCCGATCCTTGAAGAATTTACAGCCTTTCTGAATATATCGATTGTCCTGTCATATGTCTCTCTGTCAACCGGGAAAGGTGTTCCATCTTTTCCGCCGTGTGCAAAACTGAACCGTGCAGGGTCCCGAAAACTCGGCGGTTTACCATAAATCAACTCTGAAACAAGACTGAGTGCTCTTATTGTCTTTGGGCCTATTCCTTCTATGCCGAGCAGCCTCTCAAAGTTCTCCGGCTGTCTCTCATATGTCTTTGTCAATATACTGCATAGCCTGCCGGGGTTTATGTCTGCCAAAGTCACATTATGCCGTTTTGTCATATCAAGATTTTTGATTTCTTTTATGATCTTTTCAGGCTTTTCTCTTGAGAGAGCAGTGCATATCTTTCTTGCATCCTCGCTCTCGATTGCAACCATGTTCAGTGTTTTAACCGTCTTGTTGCAGCATACAGCGGTGTGAGGTTCTACAACGAAGTCGCTGACATGGTCACCGAGCCAGTGGTAGCGTCTGGCGGTCTTTTTATCATTGTTCATCCCCTGCTGGATTACAGACCATTCACCTTTATATGTGAATATAAAAACATGGTGGTAGAGTTGATAGCCATCCTGTACAGCGGTATTGTCTACCTTGGCTGACATCCTGCTGGCATATATCAGTTCTGCCGGATCTGTCTGGAGACGATGCCACTGGCTGTAAGTCTGTATCTGACCGGGTGTTTTGAGGGAAGCAGCGCCTTTCCCTCCTGCGATGAACACACCGAGTTCATGCTCCATTCCCCTGAGGCCTTCTTTGAGTGCTCCTGTTACGGTGGTAGTCAGTCCGCTTGAGTGCCAGTCGAACCCGAGAATGCAGCCTAATGCCTGGAACCAGTAAGGGTCTGATAGTTTATTGAGAAATTCCTTCTGTCCGAACTCCCTTATAACAGTATAGGTTATCTCTTTTGAGAGTGAAACCATCCTTTCGAACAGCCATTTAGGGACTTTTCCGTAATGAAGGGGCAATGTTGCTGTGCCTGTTTTCGGCATTTATATATAATAAACAATTTATGGAAGATACTGAAATATCAAAACAATGCTTATAACACATCCGGGATTAAACAAAAACTTAATGAAGAAAATATTTATGATCATAAAAATCTAATCCCCTTTCCCCCAACCATGTTCTCCTAAAAGAGGCACAAAAACGCATGGTGTATGATATTCTTCAAGTATTCCGTCTTTGGTCTTTCTGATTTTCAGAAGCTGTTGTGTGTATCTGCTCCCAACAGGTATTACAAGAATTCCGCCGATAGCGAGTTGTTCCATGAGCGGGGGCGGGATTTTGGGAGAAGCGGCTGTTATTATTGTGCGGTCAAAAGGCGCCTTTTCCGGCCACCCGAGAGTCCCGTCACCTACTTTTACATGAATATTATTGTAGAAAAGAGAACGGAATTTATCCCCGGCTTTTTCTGCCAGGGAGGATATGCGTTCAATTGTATATACTTCTCGGGAAAGTTCGGCAAGTATCGCTGCCTGGTAGCCTGAACCTGTTCCGATTTCCAGCACTCTTTCATCACCGTTCAGCTCAAGCAGTTCTGTCATTACGGCAACCATATAAGGCTGGGAAATAGTCTGGCCTTCGCCTATTGGAAGAGCCATATCATCATATGCGATATGCAGATTGGAAGGGTCGACGAATAAATGTCTCGGAACACGACCCATGGCCTCAATGACCCTGCTATCTTTGATCCCCCTGGGTATAAGTTGTGTTTTAACCATAAGTTCTCTTAGTTGTTTATAGTCCATGGCAGATTTTTTATATACGGTTTAATATTTCTCTTGCGGCAACCACGCCGGATGCAGATGCCTGTATAAGCCCGCGACTGACCCCTGCCCCGTCACCTATTGCGAAAACATTTTTTATCTCGGTTTCAAGATTTCTTGTCAGCTTCAGTTGCATGGAATAGAATTTAACCTCAACGCCATAGAGCAGTGTATGCCTGGAATTTACACCCGGAGCTATCCTGTCGAGGGCTTCGAGCATCTCCATAATGTCACAGAGGTAGCGATAAGGGATTACAAAACTAAGATCTCCCGGTGTTGCGTCCTTTAAAGAAGGATGCACAATTCCTTTCGAAATGCGTTCCTTTGTCGAGCGTCTTCCTGACATCAGATCTCCGAGCCTCTGGACGATTACGCCTTTGCCCAGGAAATTTGCGAGTTGTGCTATGTATCTCCCGTAAGAAATCGGTTCGTCGAACGGTTCGGTAAAATATGTGCTCACAAGCAGTGCGAAGTTGGTATTGTTTGTTTTACTGTCTGCATAGCTATGGCCGTTTACTGTCCATATGCCTTTCAGATATTCTTTGACAACCTCTCCATACGGGTTGACACAAAAAGTCCTCACCTTGTCATCGAACCTTTTTGAATAAAAAACAATCTTTGGCTCATATGTAATATTTGTAAGAGGTTCAAATACCGAGGCCGGTATTTCGACCCTTACCCCGATATCGACAGGATTTTTCAGGAGTGTGAGGCTGAGTTTTTTTGATTCTTCCTCGAGCCACCTGGAACCCTCGCGACCTGGAGCGAGTATCAGAAAATCAGAATAAAACTTCCTTCCGTCTTTAAGAGATACACCTTTATACTTCCCTTTTTCGATAATAACTGATTCAGCTTCTGTCTTAAAGAATGTCGCCGCTTTCCTGTTAATCGTTTCTCTTATTTTTTTTAGAAGAACCCTGCATCTGTCGGTCCCGATATGCCTGATCTTTGAAGGTACGAGCACGAGGTTATTTTTTGACAGCAGATTTTCGAGCTTCTGGATATCAGATGTATTGTCACCGAATACTTTTCCAGGAGCGCCATATTGGATATATATTTTATCGACATAATCAATAAGAGACTGCACGTCGTCAGTCTCCATATATCTTGTAAGAAAACCGCCTACGTCGGGAGAAAGACTTAATTTCCCGTCACTGAATGCGCCTGCTCCGCCCCAGCCGCTGAGGAGATTGCATTCGCGGCATGAAGTGCATGATACATTTTTGATCTTTAGCGGACATTTTCTCTGGTCGATGTCTTTACCCTTCTCAATTATCAGGATATCGAGCTTTTTGTTTGATTTAAGGAATTCCAGGGCGGCGAATATGCCAGCAGGCCCTGCACCGACGATTATGATGTCATATTTTTTCACGGGCATCCTTCTTGTCCGTATCTGTAACAAGCTCTGGATGATGGGTTTGCTTATCATCACTCATAATATCCGCCGTCGGCCATTTTTTTCTCAGAAAAGAAAGCGCATCATAGTTAGTCAGGTCAAGATGTATCGGGGTGACAGATATGTAATCTGACTGCACAGCTTCGATATCAGTGTCTTCACCGTGTTCCCAGTAAGGGTTCCCGCCGCCTATCCAGTAATACTTTTCGCCCCAGGGATTGTAAGTCTCCTGAATTGAGTTGTCATATATCCGCTTGCCCTGTCTGGTAAATTTCATGCCGCATATTTTCTCTTTGCTGACATTAGGTATATTGACATTCAGAAGAGTGTCATACGGGAGAGAATGTTCAAGGACAAAAGAGGCTATTTTCAGAGCAAAAAAAGCAGCGGTATCATAATGGTAATGTTTATCGCTGATCAGTGAAAATGCGATAGAGGGTATCCCGAATATGGTTCCTTCTATCGCTGCTGAAACGGTTCCTGAATACGTTATGTCATCACCAAGATTTGTTCCTTTATTTATTCCTGATACTACGAGAGATGGTTTTTCAGGCAGGAGCTTGTTTATTCCAACCGTTACACAGTCTGTAGGAGTCCCGTTAATGCTGTAAACGTGCTCGCGTATCTCTTCAGCTTTCAGCGGCCTGTGAAGTGTAAGAGAATGCCCTGCAGCGCTTCTTTCACGGTCAGGAGCGACAATATATGCATCCCCAAGATTTTTCATGGCCCTGAAAAGTGCAATAATCCCCTGAGAATGAACACCGTCGTCGTTTGTGACAAGAATAACAGGCATATTAAATATTCTATCAGAAACAGCCGCTGTACAGTCAGAAAAATTTAAGGACATTTCTTGCAGGAATGAAAAAGGGCTTGCCCTTAAACAGTGTTTTATGCTAAAAATATTTACCTGAGAAACATACCTTCCGCTGAATATATATGAAAAAAAACAGCAAACTTACCTATAAAAGGGCAGGAGTTGACATTGAAGAGGGCGACAGATTTGTAGATATAATAACCCCTCTTGTCAGAAAGACATTCAGGCCTGAAGTGATGGCCGATATAGGTTCTTTCGGAGCCCTGTTCAAAATAGATATGAGAAAGTACAGGAACCCTGTGCTGGCAAGTGGAACTGACGGTGTCGGCACAAAGCTCAAGGTGGCTTTTATGGCTGACCGTCATGATACTGTTGGAATAGACCTTGTTGCAATGTGCGTTAATGATATTCTGACAAGCGGGGCCGAACCTTTGTTCTTTCTGGATTATTTTGCTACAGGCAAGCTGAAACCCGAAAAGGCCGCTGAAGTTATAAAGGGGATCACAGCAGGGTGCATAGATGCAGGATGTTCACTGATAGGAGGAGAGACTGCAGAGATGCCGGGATTCTACGCCAGAGGAGAATATGACCTGTCAGGCTTTGCTGTAGGTGTTGTCGAAAGAGATAAAATAATAAACGGAAGCAGGATAAAAAAAGGCGATTCTTTAATAGGCATCGCATCAAATGGACTGCATAGCAACGGATACTCACTTGTCAGGAAGATATTTTTTGACCATAAAAAGATAGCTGTAAGGAAGTTTATCCCTGATTTAGGCTGCTCTTTAGGAGAAGAATTATTAAGACCTACACGGATTTATGTCAGGGCATTCAATGCCTTGAAGGGTAAGGTGGATATAAAAGGGATGGCTCACATAACAGGAGGGGGAATACCCGGGAATTTGCCAAGGATTCTGCCAAAAGGTGTTAAGGCCGAAATAATTAAAAACGCCTGGCCTGAACAACCTGTATTTAAAATAATTAAGGAATTTGGGAATGTGCCTGACAGTGACATGTGGAAAACTTTTAACATGGGAATCGGCTATATTCTGGTTGTCAGCATCAAAGATACGGAGAAATCCCTTGATATCCTGAGAAAAAATGGTTTTGATTCGTTCCTGATAGGCGGCATCGAAAAAGGAACCGGTCTAAAATATGTCCAATTATGACAGGATTTACTTAAAAATGGTAAAAATTGGCTGTTTACTTGACATTATGAACACTTTCAACTTAATCTTTAACCCGATATTAATAATTTGAAAAATTAAATAGATGTTGGCATAATAGCTGCATAATTTTTAACATTATTAGAGGGGTTCAATATGCAGAAGATCAGGAAAATGTTAAAGAAGGCATTCACTCCAATTACAATAATGTTGATACCTCACACAAATACGAGGTCTATAAGACTTAAAATCCCTTCTATAGGAATTCTGATTTCGATTGTTCTCTGGCTTATTGGGACCGTATATGTTTTCTCCATTGCAATTGATGCATTCGAATACAATAGGATGAAAGAAAAACTGAATTATTATGCAGGGGAGTTCCTGGAACTTAAGACCACAATATCAACCCTTAAGAAAGCGGAAAATGAATTCAGAAGGCTTTTTTCTTTGAAAAACAAGGAAGAGGTTCTCGAAAATCTTGATAATTCAGACAGCGGCTCAATAGACCTGGAAAATTTAAAACAACAAATTCAGATAACCATGGAAACGGTCGGTGAAATAAAAGATTATTTAAGTCAGCAGAAGGATATATATATTGCAACTCCGAAGGGATGGCCTGTAGACGGACACATAACCTCTCCATATGGGTCAAGAGAACATCCTGTTACGCATGCAAAGGATTTCCACAGCGGGATTGACATAGCATCCGAACCGGGCAATACGATCAGAGCAACAGCAGACGGTATTGTAAGCTTTGCGGGATGGAGCGGAGGTAACGGGAATCTTGTTGTTATGGAGCATGGTTTCGGATTTTCTACATTTTATGCACATAACAAGAAGGTCAACGTCAGAGTGGGGCAAAGGGTTAGAAGAGGAGATATTATTGGATATATAGGGTCAACCGGCAATTCCACAGGACCTCATGTGCATTATGAGGTATGGAAGGATGGAAGATCGATAAATCCGTATAAATATATAGAGGGGAGGTCATAATGTTCCATAAGAATACGGAAAAGCTGGAGTCTTTTATCGGAAACAATACCAGTTTTAAAGGAGAGATAAATACAAAAGGCACCTTAAGGGTTGATGGCATTGTTGAAGGGAATATAGCTGCTGATTGGATAATAATTGGGGAAAAAGCACATATTATGGGTGATTTGACAGCAAGGGGCATAGTAGTCGGCGGAAAGGTTGACGGGAATCTCAAGGCTAAAGAGATAGTCGAGATAAAAAACAAAGGACAGATATACGGTGAAATTTTTACAAGCAAACTATCTATCGCCGAGGGAGCTGTTTTCGACGGCAGGTCATCTATGCATCGGGAAGAGACTAAAGTAGTAGAACTTCAGGCCAAAGAAAAATTGAAACTATAATTGCTGACATTTAAGTATAATATCGCAACTTCTTTCCTCTGCTGTTTTTAATTCCATTAAGTTATTAAGGCCTTGGATAAGGATAAATATAGGGCCTGCGCCATAAGGGGTCATGCCAATAGTAAATGTACGGATGGTAATAAGGGTCATACCAGTAGGGATAGACATGTTGATACAGATATCTCTCTTTTTTCCATAAATACATTTCTTTAACCTCGAAGACAGGATAATTATATTCGCGTGTTCCGAGCAGTGCCCTCCTGCTGCCGGTTAATTTGCCGGCGAGTGTGATATCCCTGCCGGCACTGTAGATTAAAGGGTCGAGTTGTTTCCGGATGGTCACGATAAATCTGCCTTCTGATATATCCCTGTCGATGATATTCCCTAATCTGTCAACAGGTGTTTGAACTATTTCGATCTCGGTGCCTTCGTCTGTATTTGTTGTTCTGGCTATGATTCCGCCCATGATAAATATGTTATTGATATATGCATCAGGATTATCAAGGATGTTCTTGAATGGCACATCCTTAACAGCGATTTCGCGGGTTTCTCTTGAAATAACATAAGAGCAGGAAGTGATGAATACAAGAATCATGCAGGCCATCAAATAACGTTTCATAATGTCACCTTAGTTAATTTTTATCATCTTTCGGCCTTTAGTTCAAGCAGAAAATAGATACATCAGAAACCCTGGAGAATTTATTATATTTATTAATAGATTTATAAAATCATCAAGTAAATATTGAATTTTTATACATATGTGAGTTAGTCTATTTATCTACAAATTTAATCTGTCGGGAGGATTTTTAATGGCGAAAAGATCGATAAAGAAATATGTCTATTTCTTTGGAAACGGCAAGGCAGACGGCAAGGCCGATATGAAAAATCTTCTGGGAGGCAAGGGAGCAAATATAGCAGAGATGACCAACCTCGGCATTCCCGTCCCTCCTGGATTTACTATAACAACAGAAGTTTGCACCCTTTATTACAAAAACAACCGCAAGTATCCAAAAGAGCTGAAAGGCCAGGTTGAATCTGCGCTGGCAAGAGTTGAGAAGATAATAGGCAAGAGATTTGGCGACCCGGTCAACCCCCTCCTGGTATCGGTAAGGTCCGGAGCAAGGAGCTCAATGCCCGGAATGATGGAGACAGTGTTGAATATCGGTCTTACAACAAAGACAATCCCTGGCCTTGTTAAGAAGACAAACAATGAACGCTTCGTATATGACGCCTATCGCCGCCTTCTTATGATGTATTCAGACGTTGTTATGGAAAAAGCTGCGGGGATCGAAATCGAAGACGGCCACGGAATCCGACACAAACTCGAGCAGGCAATGGATAAGATGAAGAAGGAAAAGGGATGCATAAACGATACGGATCTTACTGTGGATGACCTGAAGAAACTTTGTGGTGAATTCAAGGCGATTATCAAGGATAACCTCAAAAAAGATTTTCCCGATGAGCCGATGGAACAGCTTTGGGGCGGCATAGGGGCTGTCTTCCAGTCATGGATGGGCAAACGTGCAGTTTCATACCGCAGGATAGAAAAAATTCCCGGGGACTGGGGTACAGCAGTAAATGTGCAGTCCATGGTTTTCGGAAACACAGGCGACAATTCAGCAACAGGCGTTGCTTTTACTCGTAATCCTGCAACAGGGGAAGACATGTTCTTCGGGGAATGGCTTCCTAACGCTCAGGGAGAGGATGTTGTGGCCGGGATCAGGACACCAAACCCTGTCAATGAGGCAGGGAAGACAGATGATACGCAACATCTCCATTCGCTTGAAGAAGCTATGCCGAAGTTATACAGACAACTTTTCGGAATACAGAAAAAACTCGAGAAGCATTATAAAGACATGCAGGATATCGAGTTTACTATTGAGGATGGAAGGCTCTGGATGCTACAGACGAGGGTCGGCAAGAGAAACGGCCAGGCAGCTATCCGTATGGCCGTAGAGATGGGGAAGTCAAAGCTGATTACTAAAGAGTCGGCTGTAGCCAGAGTTAAACCCGACCAGATAGATGAACTCCTTCATCCCAGTGTGGACCCTGATGCAGAAAAGAAAGCTGTCGAACTGGCAAAGGGTCTGCCCGCAGGGCCCGGAGGCGCTGTCGGGAGGGTTGTCTTTACTGCAGATGATGCAGAATCATGGGCTAAAAAGGGAGAGAAAGTGATACTCGTAAGAAACGAGACTTCTCCTGAAGATGTCCATGGTATGCACGCTGCCGAAGCGATCCTTACCGCCAAAGGCGGTATGACAAGCCATGCAGCGCTTGTTGCAAGAGGCTGGGGGAAATGCTGCATTGTGGGCTGTTCCGACCTCAATATTGAATTATCCAGAAAAGAGATTCATGTTAACGGCATTATAATCAGAGAAGGTGACTGGATAACACTTAATGGAACAAAAGGCCGTGTGTATGAAGGCAGACTGAATCTGATCCCCGCTGATCCTGAACATAATCGCTGGTACAAGGAACTTATGAAATGGGCTGACCAGATAAGGACATTAAAAGTCAGGACAAATGCTGATACGCCGAATGATGCTGCTGTAGCAAGAAGCTTCGGTGCTGAAGGCATAGGGCTGTGCCGTACAGAGCACATGTTTTTCGGTCCCGACAGAATTAAAGCTGTAAGGGAAATGATTCTTTCGGATGCTATTGAAGGCAGGAAGAAGGCACTGGCAAAACTTCTTCCATTCCAGAAGGGTGACTTCGTCGGCATATTTAAGGCGATGCAGGGATTGCCTGTGACCATACGACTGCTTGATCCGCCGCTCCACGAATTCCTTCCCCACAATGATGAAGAACTGAGGGAACTGGCCGCTGAAATGGATGTCCCATTTGAAAGACTTAACGCAAAAAACAAGTCGCTTCATGAGTTCAACCCCATGCTCGGTCACCGGGGCTGCCGTCTTGGCGTTACATATCCGGAAATATATGAAATGCAGGCTCAGGCGATTATGGAGGCAGCGTGTGAACTGGCAAAACAGAAAAACAAGGTAATACCTGAAATAATGATACCCCTTGTCGGTCATGTGAACGAACTCAAGGAGATGAAAAAGGTTGTCATTTCTGTTGCGGAAACGGTTCAGAAAGAATACAGGGTCAAGGTGCCTTACACTGTAGGGACTATGATCGAGTTACCTCGTGCCTGCGTAACCTCTGATGAGATAGCTGAAGTGGCGGATTTCTACTCATTCGGGACAAACGATCTTACCCAGACAGTCTATGGCCTTTCAAGAGACGATGCAGGCAGGTTTCTGCCGTTTTATGTTGAGAACGGAATATTGAAGGATGACCCTTTCATTACAATTGATCAGGCCGGTGTCGGGGCATTCATGAAAATAGCTGTCGAAAAAGGGCGGCGGGTAAAGAAGAATCTGAAGCTGGGAATCTGCGGAGAGCACGGAGGAGAGCCAAAGTCTGTCGAATTCTGCCATAACATAGGTCTCGACTATGTAAGCTGTTCTCCTTTCAGAGTGCCGATTGCCAGATTTGCAGCAGCTCAGGCAAGGATAAAGGAGAAAACCGGTAAGAAAAAGAAACAGGGAAAATAAATAAGTCCGGGTAATAACAAATGACCTTATAACTATAATTTAAAGTTGACAAGCTGCTTGAAAATACTGTATTTATTTTAGTAATAGTAAAACCTATCAACAAGAATACCGGGGGTGCAGAATGGGGATGACCGAGGCAAAAAAGTATATTCAGCAGCTTCACAAAAAGCAGGACAACCCATATCTTTGGCCGGATTTTCTGACAGGACTGCCTGAAAAGGCAGCAATCATAAAAAAACTCGAAGACATATTCCCCAAACTCGGCAAATATTCCGTTGCATACACCAGGATTGCCAATATCCACCCTTATTTAATAAAGTATGGTCCTAATAAACATGCTGACATAATCCAGTGGGCTGCGGCTATTCTTAAGACAACAGCAGAGAAATGCAAAGACAGCTTTGTAGGCACGCTCAGCACGCATGATTTTATAATCATATGCGAGACAAAAAAAATGGGTAAGCTTGTGGAAGAAGCAGGGAAGGTTTTCAAGAAAAAGGTTGAGACTTACTATACGAAAGAAGATTTATCGAAAAAAACAACCCTGTCTTTTAACAGAAATGGGGGGGAGAAGGTGAATATCGGCCTTATGAAGCTCATATCCGTTATAGTTGATAAGAAACTAAACGTTAAAAAAAGCCATCTGATACAGGATATGGGAAGGGCTTGTGAGGCATTGGAAGGGACTGATGATGAGATTATGACAATGACTGAAAACATGATCTGCAGGTGAATGATAGGTCTAACGGAGTTTACCGGAATATTTTTTTTAACGCCCCGCCTCCGAGTTCGAATACAGATTTCCCGATTGTTTCAATCGGCATCCCGAGCAATTTTGCCAGTGACAGGGTAACTTTCTGGACAATACTGTCACGTATATTAAATTTCGGATTTTCAAGATCGCCTTCGATTGTAAAGTCGAGGATTATCTCATTGTTCCGGTCCTTTATGAGCCTGGTTACCGCAAGAAGGGGCAGGCCGAGAAATCTGCCGCTCCCTGACCTGAAATCGAGGTCTTTTATTGTTATCTTCCCTTTTGAATTGAGCCTTGACGATATTATCCTTATATCGGCGTCAACTGATAGAAATCCCCTTGATACCTCTGCATCACCTTTTTTATGGTAGTAAGGCCTCAATTCAGTAATATCCAGGTTTCTTATGGTCAGTCTGCTTTTTGTATCTTTTGTCTTGAGGTTTATCCTGCCGTTGCTTTTCAGTGAACCGTTCCCCATTTTACCGGGCATTATAGCTGTGATGCTGTAATCAGAGATAATATCATCCGGGGGTATGGAGATATTTCCCATTTTGAAACGGATATCCCTGAATTTGGTCAGAGCAGGCTCATCAGCAACCTTTCTATTGAGGTAATCGAGTGAACCGTTTGTCACGGATATATTTTTAAAGTGAAGTGAAGTGGAATTTTCCGGATATTTATTTTTCTTCCTGCCTTTTTTTCCTGAGACAGGGAATATCATTTTGCCTGTTTTATCGAGTTCCAGGAAGAGATAGGGGGACTGCAAGATCAGATCGGATATAATATTTTTTTTTCTGAGGAGACCTATAAAATCGGCTTTAAGAAGAAGGCCTTCGGTTTTAAATACTTTTCCGCGGCCGGGATTTGTCAGGCCAATGTTTCTGGCTTCTACGCCTCCCCAGTGCAATTCGATTTTTTCAACGGTGAATCCTGTGCCGAGAAATCTCTCGAGCTCATATTTCAGGATCCTGTTGGAGTTCTTAAGAAGGATTCCCGCTATCGCAATTACTGCAAATAATGGAATTACAAAAAAATATAAGATTTTTTTTCTCTTCATTCATTCCCCGCGATAGAACATATAAAGGCTTTACATTTTCCAGAACAATTACAATATTACCAAAATAGTTTTTAAAAGATAAGGATAATCCGGTAATTTGCAAAAAATTAATTGAAGTCTTGGACTTACGAGCGATGACATTCTCTTGACCCTGAATTCAGAAGTGTAGGCTGTAAGCTTTACAGAAGAAGACTGCATGTGCTAATCTTATAAACATTATAAATTTACACTGAAAGGCGGTGATTGAAATGGGGATGAATACAGAAAAGAAGAAAACGATAATTAACGACTACAGGACACACGAAAAAGATACAGGCTCGCCGGAGGTGCAGATAGCTATCCTCAGCGAAAGGATAGGCTACCTGACGGAACACTTCAGAACCCATACCAAAGATCATCATTCACGCAGAGGGCTGCTAAAACTTGTTGGTCAGAGGAGAAAATTGCTTAACTATCTTAAAACAATAAACAGAGAGCGATACGATAATCTTATTGGTCGGCTTGGAATCAGGAAATAATAAATATGGTCATTGATGTTGATATTGAGGTTCATGGGAAAAAACTCAGGCTTGAAACAGGCAAAATGGCGAGACAGGCTGACGGAGCTGTACTCGCTCAATATGGAGACACGGTAGTACTCGCCACCGCTGTAAGCAGCAAGGTAATAAAAGAAGGAATAGATTTCTTCCCTTTAACAATAGATTATCAGGAGAAGGCTTATTCCGCCGGGAAGATACCCGGAGGTTTTTTCAAGAGAGAGGGAAGACCTACTGAAAAGGAGGTTCTGACATCCCGCCTGATTGACAGACCGATAAGACCTCTTTTCCCCAAGGGTTATAATTATGAAACCCAGGGCATTGTAAATGTTCTTTCATACGGGGATGAGAATATAGCTGATATACTCGGTATTATAACAATGTCAGCCGCACTTCATATTTCGGATATACCGTTTACCGGACCTGTAGGAGCTGTAAGAATCGGCAGGATTTCGGGTTCATTCGTAATAAACCCGGATTTCAGGGAATCAGAGGAATGCGATCTGAATCTCGTTGTTGCAGGGACTGAAGAAGCGGTTGTTATGGTTGAAGGAAGCGCACAGGAGATGAGCGAAGCCGACCTTCTCGAGGCTATTGATATTGCCCATAGGGAAATTAAGAGATTGTGCGAAGTCCAGAACGAATTCAAATCAAAGGTCGGCAATCACAAAAGAGCTGTGGTTGCTCCGGTTAAAGACGAGACCTTGAATAATTCTGTGGCGGAAATTTCCCTTGAGAGAATCAAGGAAGCGATAGTCATACCAGACAAGATAAGGAGACAGAATACCCTCGATGAGATACTGACTGATGTTATAGGCAAATTAAACACATCCGAAAAAGACATCTCCAGGGATATTGCCTCGGTTTTTAATGATATAGAGAAGAATCTTGTGAGAAATATGATTTTGAATGAGAACAGGAGGGCTGACGGAAGAACTCCTGAACAGATCAGGGATATTTCATCTTTTGTCGGCATACTGCCAAGGGCGCATGGTTCTGCATTATTCATAAGAGGAGAGACGCAGTGTCTTGCGGTTGTGACGCTCGGAACTGCAGATGATGAACAGAGGGTTGATTCTCTTGAGGGAGAGATATCAAAGGCCTTCATGCTTCACTATAATTTCCCTCCTTTCAGTGTCGGTGAGGTCAGGCCTCTGAGATCGCCCGGCAGAAGGGAAATCGGACACGGCGTGCTTGCAGAAAGGGCGCTGAAGACAGTAATGCCTACAAAAACTGAATTCCCTTATACAGTAAGAATTGTTTCAGATATACTGGAATCAAACGGTTCCTCTTCGATGGCAACTGTATGTGGAGGCACTCTTGCCTTGATGGATGCCGGGGTGCCCATAAAGGCTCCGGTAGCCGGGATAGCGATGGGACTTATTAAAGAAAACGATAGAGTTATTGTTCTTACGGATATTCTCGGACTTGAGGACCATCTTGGCGATATGGATTTTAAGGTTACAGGCACCAGAAACGGCATTACGGCATTTCAGATGGATACAAAGATCGGCGGCATATCACGTGACGTGATGGAAAAAGCGCTTGAGCAGGCAAAACGGGGACGCCTTTTCATCCTTAGTAAAATAGCTGAAACTCTGGAGAAGCCCCGCGAAATGCTTGCAACGCATGCTCCCAGGATATATACGATGCATATAAAACAGGATAAAATCAGGGATGTTATAGGGACGGGCGGTAAGGTTATTCGCGGCATCATTGAGCAGACAGGTGTAAAAATTGATATAGATGACAGCGGTCTGATAAACATAGCCGCTTCGGACGGAACAGCTGCTCAGAAGGCCATAGATATCATAAACAGCATTACGGCTGAAGCAGAGGTCGGGAAGATATATCTCGGAAAGGTGAAACGTATAATGGATTTCGGAGCTTTTGTCGAAATATTGCCCGGTACGGAAGGACTGCTTCATATATCACAGATTTCTGAAAAGAGAGTGGCCAAGGTGACTGATGAGTTGAAAGAGGGAGATGAAGTCCTTGTCAAGGTCATCGAAATAGATAAAATGGGCAGGATAAGGCTGAGCAGAAAAGAGGCTATGAGAGAGAAGGGCTCAAAGGCGGTTTAGAAATCAGGCGGTTTTTTACAAGGGGATGACATTATCCCCTTTTTGTTCGGATAGATCATTTCGGTTTGAACCAAGAAATTCTTATTCATTAAGGCATAAATATGTTCAGAAAAGAATACCTCGATAATGGAATCCCTTTTGTGATGGAGCCGTTCAGGAACGTGCGGTCGGTTTCTGTGGGGATATGGGTTAAGGTCGGCTCAAGACATGAGAAGCCTTTGAAAAACGGAATTTCACACTTTCTGGAACACATGTTCTTTAAAGGCACGAAAAGGAGAACTGCAAGGGATATCGCAGTCGAGATAGATTCCATAGGCGGCGACCTCAATGCATTCACATCCAGAGAAAATACTGCATTTTATATAAAGGTGATAGACGAGTATCTTGAGAAAGGGATTGAGCTGCTTTCGGACATCTTTATTAATTCGGATTTTCCTGAAGAAGAGATAGAAAAAGAGAAAAAGATCATAAAGGAAGAGATTAAAATGGTTGAGGACACACCGGATGATTATGTCCATGACATTTTTAATCAGACCGTATGGGGCAATGAGGGTCTTGGTCAATCAATCCTCGGCCGCAGGGAGTCAATAGCTTCTTTTACGAGAGACGACATTATTGCGCATATCAGAAGATATTACGGGACAAAGGATATTGTCATTGCCTGTGCAGGCAATTTTATTCCTGACAATCTGATAAGGACTTTCAACAGACTTTTTGGCGGACTTCGCAGGGGTTCTGAACCCAGGATAGGCCCGCAGCCTGCATTCAGGAAAACAATCAGGGTATGCCATAAGGAACTGTCTGAAGCGCATATTTGCATCGGGCTTCCTGCTCTGCGGCAGGCAAGCGACGAAAGATACGCCTTTTTTGTATTAAATACCATACTCGGGGCCGGTGTCAGCTCACGTCTTTTCCAGGAGATAAGAGAGAAGAGGGGGCTGGCATATTCAGTATATTCATTCACTTCTTCATATATGGATACAGGCTTATGGGGCATTTACGCCGGAGTCAGCAGGAAAAAAGTCAGGGAAGTAGTGGATTTGATGATTTCCGAACTGATGAAATTGAAAGATACTCTTACAGAAACCGAGGTGGAGCGCGCAAGGCAGCACCTGAAAGGCAGTCTCATTCTTGCTCTTGAGTCGACGAGCAACCGTATGAATAATATCGCCAGGCAGGAGATATATTTCGGAAGATACTTCTCACCGCAGGAGATAATGAGATCAATAGATGCGGTGAAAATAAGCCAGATAAGGGAACTGGCGGACAGATTAATCAGGAAAGAGCTTCTGGCGATAACAGCATACGGGGATCTGCAGAAAAATGTTCTGGCTGATATATTTTATTAAGGTTCTCATAATAGAACGCACATAATTTCAATAAAATCCCTCCCAACCTCCCTTTGCCAAAGGGAGGAATATACCCCTCTTTGGCAAAGTCGGAGACTCGACTCTACGAGAGGGGCAAGGGGAGATTTTCTGACAAAATGTCTATCCAATTTTGAGAACATTAGTAAATGCCTGATAGGCCCCGGCGAAATCTCGCTGATAATTTTATAACTGTCAAAGCACGCCTTGTTTGAACTAATTTTTGTCTTTGTGTCATAATTAAAAAATGAAAATCAAATTATTATTAATTTCAGTAGGAGTTTCCATTTTATTTTTTTCCTGCAGTGCAAAGCAGGTGGTTGTCAAAGAAGAGAGTCGCACGACTTCGCACAATGCGTATTATTACTATATCCTGGGATATGAAGCCGATATTTCCGGCAAATGGGAGAATGCTCTCAGATATTACAGGAAAGCGCTCGAACATGACCCGAAATCCCCTTTCTTAAAGGTTCAGATATGCTATATGCTTCACCGTACCGGAGATGTTGCCGGCTCCCTTTCGATGGCAGAAGAGGTTATCAGGGAAAATCCCGATTATATCCCGGCTCTAATGGTCGCAGGTGAGATTTACAACAGCCAGAACAGGATGGATGACGCCATAAACATATACAAAAAAATCGTAAAAATAGATCCTGACAATAATAATGCAGTGCTTTTTCTCGGGACGCTGTACTATTCCAACAATGACTTTGCCGGAGCTGTGGAGACCCTGGAGGGACTTCTTGCAAAAGATCCCGGGAATCTGCCTGCTTTGGATTATCTTGGTTCAATCTATATTGATAAAAAGGATTATGAGAAGGCTGAAGAATACCTGAGAAGGGCTCTGGATATCAGGCCGGATTCCGACTCCGTATATTTAAAGCTGGGACTGATAAGAGAAATAATGGAAAAACTGGAAGATGCAGAGGAGAACTATAAAAAGGCGATACACATCAACCCGCATAACACAAGGGCCAGGGAAAGGCTCGCACAGGTTTATATAAAGCAGAAGACCACGGAAAAAGCCATCGAAGAGCTGGAAAAATTAAAAATGCAGCAGCCTGAAAATGTGGATATACATGTGAGGCTCGGGATGCTTTATTTCGAGAAAAAACGCTACGACAGGGCGCTTGATGAATTCAGGTTTTCTCTTGAGTCCAACCCTGACAATACTTCCATAAGATACTATCTTGCTCTCGTTCTTGAAGAGATGGACAGACTGGATGACGCCGTAATTGAATTAAGAAAAATAATTTCGAGTGAACCCGGAAACACCAACGCCTTCCTGCATATCGCATATATATACACAAAGATGAAAAAAGACGGCGATGCTATAAAGATATATAAGGAGATACTCGATTTTGAAAAAAACAATCCTGAAATTTATCTGTATCTATCAAACTCATATATAACCATTAAGGATTATCAGAAAGCTGAAGCGGTTCTTAAGGAAGCCATGTCTCTTTTCAAGGATAATGACGATCTTTATTTCAATCTTGCAATAGTATTTGAAAAGACCGGAAGGTTTGATGAAATGATAAATTTATTAAGGAAAACCATAGCGATCAATCCGGATCATGCTGATGCGCTGAATTATCTCGGCTATACTTTTGCTGACAGAAACATGAATCTTGCTGAAGCTGAGACTCTTATAATGCATGCGCTTGAACTTAAACCCGACAACGGGTTCATTATCGACAGCCTTGGTTGGTTATATTACAGGATGGGGAAATATGAGGATGCGATAAGGACTCTGAATCGCGCTGTTGATATAACCAAAGATGACCCTGTAATTCAGGAGCACCTCGGAGATGCATACGATTCAGCCGGACAGTCTGACAGGGCTATAGAAGCATGGGAAAAGGCGCTGGAGTTTCATGAAAAAGAAGAAGGTTTGAAGGTGCGGGTGGAGAAAAAGATCCGGGATCTCAAATCCAAATCCGGGCAGAAATGATATCCCCTGAATCAAATTGAATTAAACCGATCTTTATGAAATTATCACTCAATGCCCCGGCAAAAATAAACTGGTTCCTTTCAGTGCTCGATAAAAGAGACGACGGCTACCATAACATCCTGAGCGCTATGCAGGGTGTGGACCTGTTTGACAGGTTATATTTCGAAGATGATGAAAAAATTGCATTGATATCCGATCTTGACGTCCGGGCAGAAGAGAATCTCGTCTTCAAGGCTGCTGTAATGTTGAAAAGATATTCCTCTTATCCGGGAGGCGCCAGGATAATTCTTGAAAAAGAGATACCTGTTGCCGCTGGTCTCGGCGGAGGGAGCAGCGACGCTGCATACACACTTATCGGACTGAACAGGCTGTGGGGACTTAATCTGAAAAACGCGGAGCTGGCCAAGATGGCTTCAGAGATAGGTTCGGATGTGCCTTTTTTTATCGGAGGACCTTTTTCCATCGTCAGCGGGAAAGGCGAAAAGGTGGAAGATATTGAAATGAAAAGCTCTGCCGCTGTCCTTCTGGTGAAACCTGATATATCAATATCTGCTGCATGGGCATACAACTCATTTAAAACTACGTTGACAAAAAAAAGTGTTGATATTAAACTATTCTGTCTGACTCTTGAAAACAGGGATTTTGCATCCTTGCGTCAGATGATATTCAATGACCTTGAGAGAGCGGTTGTCGGGAAATATCAGACTGTCGCAGAGATAAAAAAAATGCTCCGGGAAAACGGTGCGGTAATTTCTTCAATGAGCGGAAGCGGTCCTACTGTTTTCGGAGTTTTTAATTCTGTTGAAGAAGCTGTCAGGGCATCTGTAAACATGGGAGACAACTGGTGCAGAGTTGTCAGGACTTTGAGATCGAATGACAAATTGCAGACAGGGAATTCAGAATAAAGCCGTTCCCTGTGTTGTTTTCGTTTTGGGGCGTCGACAAACGGCAAGTCAGGAGATTTTGGATCTCCCATGTGGAGGTTCGAATCCTCCCGCCCCAGCCACTGAACATGGAATGGCGGGCGAGAAGAAAATATTTAGCATATTTTAAGGAGATATGATGTATCGGGAATTAAAGCTGTTTACAGGGACAGCTCATGCGGAACTGGCAGGGGAAGTTGCTCAATATCTGGGCATAAAAACCGGAGACGCCACTGTCTCTACCTTCAGCGATGGTGAAATTCTGGTAAGGCTTAATGAAAACGTAAGAGGCTCTGATGTTTTTGTGCTGCAGCCGACCTGCATGCCTGTGAACGATCATATAATAGAGTTGTTGCTTATTATTGATGCGCTTAAAAGGGCTTCGGCCGGCCGGATAACCGCTGTGATCCCTTATTTTGGATATGCGAGACAGGACCGGAAGGTCCAGCCGAGAGTGCCTATATCAGCAAAAATGGTGGCCGACCTGATAACCGCCGTCGGTACAAACAGAGTGCTCACAGTAGATCTCCATGCCGGACAGATACAGGGTTTTTTCAATATACCGGTGGATAACCTCTATGCGACACCGGTTCTCCTTGATTACATAAAGAAACAATATGATGTAGATAACCTTGTAATAGTCTCTCCCGACGCAGGGGGTGTTGAAAGGGCACGGGCTTTTGCCAAGAGGCTTAAATGTTCCATAGCAATTATCGACAAAAGAAGAGAAAAAATCAATGAATGCGAAGTGATGAACGTAATAGGAGAAGTCGAGAATATGGATGCCCTTATTCTGGACGATATGGTGGATACCGCCGGGACCATCACCCAGGCATCGACTGCACTCAAAGAGAAAGGCGTAAAAAGGGTTTCAGCGGCGTGTACGCATGCTGTGCTTTCCGGGGCTGCGATAGACAAGATCAACAATTCCATGATTGAGCAGATGATAGTCACGAATACCATTCCGCTTGACAGCAAGAAAGAAAAATGCAAAAAGTTGGCGGTGTTGAGCATTGCCTCACTTGTCGGAGAAGCAATAAAAAGAATAAATGAAGAATCGTCTATAAGTTCTTTATTTGTATAGATAGATTTAATTCAGGAGGAAAGATGGAAAGGAACACTATAAACGCTGCATGGAGGGATGAACGCGGAAAAGGCGTTGCGCGTTCTCTCAGACGAGAAGGGATGGTGCCGGCTGTTTTATACAGGGAAGGCAAATCCCGGAAAATAAAGCTTTCGAAGAAGGAACTTGCAAAGATTATCAATACAATGTCCGGTGAGCAGGTGATGGTAAACCTTCAGTTTGCTGACGGTGAAAAGAAGCTGGCCCTTTTGAAGGATTATCAGATTGATCCTTTAAAAGGGGAACTGCTGCATACAGATTTTTTTGAGGTCTCCCTTACAGAAGAGGTGAGGGTTACTATTCATATAACATTGCTGGGCGAGCCGGTTGGTGTGAAAAGAGACGGCGGAATAATACAGCACACTCTGAGGGAGGTTGAAATAGAGTGCCTTCCTGACAAGATACCTGATGAGGTAAAGATTGATATATCAAATCTTGAGATAGGCCAGTCGGTTCATGTAAGCGACCTGAAATTTGATGAAGGCATAAAAGTTCTGACAGATGCCGGGGATGTTATTGTCACCGTGACGGCGCCGGTTGTCGAGGAAGCTGCCCCGGCTGCAGAGGCGGAAGCTGCAGCGCCTGCTGAACCCGAAGTCGTCAAGAAGGGCAAGAAAGAAGAAGCAGAAGGAGAGGAAAAGAAGGAGAAATAATATTTGTGGCTCATTGTCGGTCTTGGTAACCCGGGAAGCAAATATGAAAGAACAAGACACAATATCGGTTTTCTGGTTCTGGAGAAATTGATACAGAAAAATGATCTGGAGTTCAGTGAAAAAAAGGATTTCAGAATATGCAAAGGCTCCATAGAGAATAGCGCTATAATTCTCATGGAGCCGTTGACTTTCATGAACAGGAGCGGAACAGCAGTTCGAAGGGTAGCAGAGAAATATAATATCCCTCCGGAAAAGATCATGGTAATTCACGATGATCTCGATATGGAAATTGGAAAATTGAAGATACGGAGGAGAGGGTCATCAGGGGGACACAGAGGCATTGATTCCATAATACAAAATCTCGGCTCGAGCGATTTCATCAGGGTGAAGATAGGCATAGGCCGTGACGAGTACTCCCCGACAGAAGATTACGTGCTGTCAAAATTCAGCAGACACGAACTCCCGTTGATAAAGAAATCCGCAGAGAAGGCTGTTGATGCCATAGAGACGATAATCAAAGAAGGCGTCGAAAGGGCAATGAACAGGTTTAACTGAGCTTGACAATAATTTATTTATAAATTAAATTACCATTCGATATGAGATATTTTATAGCAGCGAACTGGAAGATGAATAAAACAATAACTGAGACAAGAATGTTTCTTGAAAGTTTTATTACGTCTGTAGAAAATGTATCCGGTGTTGACATCGTGATAGCGCCGCCTTTTACTTCGCTGTCGGCTGCAGCCGAAAAAATCAGGGGTTCCGGAATTCAGCTTTCCGCTCAGGATGTTTTCTGGCAGGAGAAGGGCGCTTATACAGGTGAGATTTCTCCTTCAATGCTGCTGGATGCCGGATGTGAACATGTTATTATCGGCCATTCCGAAAGAAGACAGTATTTTTCGGAAGAAGACGTTATCGTGAACAGAAAGATAAGGGCTGCGAAAAAGGCAGGGCTCGGGGTTATATTCTGTATAGGTGAATCCCTCGAGGAACGAGAGTCCCGGATGACATTTGATGTTATCAAACGACAGATCGAGGCGGGTCTTGCTGATGCCGATTCAGATAATCTTGTGGTTGCATATGAACCTATATGGGCTATAGGCACAGGTAAGACGGCAACTACCGGGCAGGCACAGGAAGTGCACGCTTATATAAGGAAGATATTAAGGAATTTATATGGAAATAAGGCCGATGGAATCCGTATAATATACGGGGGAAGCGTTACTCCCGAGAACGTTGACGGGCTTATGGCCTGCACTGATGTCAATGGCGCTCTTGTAGGAGGCGCAAGCCTGAAGCCCGAAAGTTTTTCGAGGATAGTTAATTTCAAAAAGGAGATTTAATGGCAACTCTTATTCTAATAATTCATCTGTTAGTCAGTATTTTTCTTATTTTTATTGTATTGATACAAAGCGGTAAGGGGGCTGAACTCGGCGCAGCTTTCGGAGGCTCAAGCCAGACGCTGTTCGGCGCAAGAGGGGCGGCAACATTTTTCAGCAAGATGACCACAATTGCCGCCATAGTTTTTATGATAACATCTTTGACGCTCGCTGTTATCACTGCAAAAGGCGGCTCGGTCGTTAAGAAGGCTGTGCCTGTACAGACTGAACAGCAGGGGGGCATGCCCGGGACAACAGGACCTGTGCAGGGGACGCAGCCAATACAGCCGGCAGGCAAGAACGTTCCCGCTGTGCCTGCGACACCCTCAAAATAAGGCATATCAAGAAAATCAGAGGGACTATGACGTAAATCCCTGTTCTGGGAAATTACATTCTACTGGAGCGTTAACTATAGAAAATTTGATTGACAAGGCAGCTATTGTTTGGTAGTATTTTGTCAGTCTTAAAATATAATTTAGATAAATTCAGACTAAAAAGGGAGGATAAGATGGTAAAGAAAAAAGCAGCAAAGAAGGTAGCCAAGAAAAAGCCGGCTGCAAAGAAAGCTACATCCAAGAAGACCGCAGCCAAGAAAGTTGCAGCAAAAAAAGTTGCCAAAAAGACTTCTTCAAAGAAAAAGCCCGCAAAGTCAAAAAGGAAACCCAATCCTGCATTCATGAAGGCCATGAATATCAGTGATGCGCTCGCAAAGATAGTAGGGAGCAAACCGCTTCCGAGAACAGAGGTAACAAAAAAGTTATGGCAGTATATAAAGAAAAATAAGCTGCAGGATACTGTCAACAGGAGAAACATCAACGCTGATGAGAACCTGAAGGCGGTATTCGGCGGTAAAAAGACAGTGTCGATGTTTGAGATGACCAAGCTGGTCAACAAGCATCTGAGTTAGCGCCGGATTCTAAAAGCTTATAAAATTTTCATAAATTATTCATTCCGGAGAGGCGGGTAAACATCGCTCTTTATGAATTGCAGAAAGAGTGACGCTTATCCGCCTCTTTTATATTTTTTCTAAGAAATTTGTTTTATCCTCTTGTAAATAAATTATCAGTAATGTTGTTGTGCAGCGGTTTCTTTTTCTCTGTGGAGCCGTGATGAATTTCAATAGTTAATGAATGAAACAGTGAAAAGTGATATATTTATGATATAGGAAAAACAGGAAATATCCGGTCAGATCCGGGTAAATACTGCTTAACGTCTGATGATGGATATATTTGAGGAAAGGGGGAATTAACAAGATGTCAAAAACAGAACAGAACCTTACAGAGGCATTCGCGGGTGAGTCACAGGCGAACAGAAGATACCTTGCATTCGCAAAAAAGGCAGAAGCAGAAGGATATAAACAGGTAGCGAGGCTTTTCAGGGCTGCTGCCGAAGCTGAAACAGTGCATGCGCATGCCCACCTGAGAGAACTCGGGGGCATTAAGAGCACTAAGGAGAATCTTGAGGCTGCGATAAGCGGAGAATCTTTCGAATTCCAGAAGATGTATCCGCAGATGATAAAGGATGCAGAAGCTGAAGCGCAGAAAGGCGCGCTAAGGAGCTTTAATTATGCAAATGAGGTAGAGAAAATCCATGCGGGACTTTATAGAAAAGCGTTGGAGAGACTTGGCAAGAACCCTGATGTTGATTATTATGTTTGCCAGGTCTGTGGCAACACCGTAGAAAATGAGGCGCCTGATGAATGCCCTGTTTGCGGCGCCAAGAAACAGGCGTTCAGGAAAATCGACTGAGATGTGGAACTTTAAGGAGGAGTTCTTATGGCCAAATTACCGGATCAGTATTTAAGTATTAAGAAGAGATTCAAAAAATATTTTACAGCTGTCGATAATCTCGGGAAGGTTCTCCGGGCGTCGGGGCCTATTAACAGAAAAAACTCGCATTTAATACAGCTTGCAGCTGCCGCCTCTATAAGATCTGAAGGCTCGGTGCATTCCCATACAAGAAGGGCGCTGGAGGCAGGTGCCAAACCGGAAGAAGTTTATCATGCGATAATTTTACTGACAAGCACAATAGGGTTCCCTACCGTCTCGGCAGCCCTGAGCTGGGCTGACGATGTTATTCAAAAAAGGCTGAAATGATTATTTAATCTTTTTTATAAATGAAATTATATTTTCTTTTATCTCATCACGTGCCCTGCGGAATTCGTTCATAATCTCTTCCTCTGTCCCGATGGTTCCGACAGGGTCTTTAATGGGCCAGTGGATTCGTTTTATTCCCGCCGGCGTGTAGGGGCAGGACTCCTCGGCATTGCTGCATAATGTAATGACGATATCCATCTTCCTCAATAAATCTGTATCTATTTCCTCTGATTTCTGCGCTGAAATATCTATGCCGACCTCTCTCATCACCTCAACCGCCCTCTGATGAACGCCTGCGGCCATAAGTCCGGCGCTGTGAGCCTCTATAAGTCCTCTGCCATAGTGTCTTGCAAATCCCTCCGCCATCTGTGAACGGCAGGAATTGCCCGTACATAAAAACATCACTTTAAGCACCATTCCCCCCAATAAAATTTAATTCAAGATGGGATTTTAATAATCCCAATTGCGAAAACATAGTCATGATTTATTATATACAAACAGACATTGCTGTCCAGAATAATTTCAAATATACATAAGAAGGCGGGATGTTGAGGAAACAGAATAACGACACCCTGGAAATTAATCCACAAACAATTACAAAATAACACAAATACAGGGTTATCGTTAATGCGTTTATTTAACAAAGTCGGGGTCTGACATTTAATAATCATGTCGATTTATTCTGTTTTCGAGGCATTCCGCCTTCTGTAAAGTTTTATTTTGGACAAGTATGACAAACAGATTTATATAATGTTAAGAAACGGCAATTTCTGCTAAACTTTTATATATGCAGATAATAAAGGTTGATAATCTCGTTAAGCGTTTTGGCAATATTACAGCAGTAGATGATATTTCCTTTGAGGTTGAAGAGGGCACAATCTTCGGCTTTCTGGGCCCCAATGGCGCTGGCAAAACCACGACAATAAGCATACTCTGTACCCTGCTTGCCCCAACATCAGGGAGGGCATATCTCAACGGACATGACTGCAACACACAATCTCCTGAAGTCAGGAAGTCCATAGGGATTGTCTTTCAGGACAGTTCGCTCGACAAGGATCTGACAGCCCGCGAGAATCTTCTTTTCCATGCCTATCTTTACAATGTAGAGAAATCAGAGCGAATGAAGCGTGTTGAAGATGCGCTTAAATTTGTTGACCTCTATGAGAGGGCTGATGACCTTGTAAAGAAATTTTCAGGCGGCATGAAAAGGAGGCTCGAAGTCGCACGCGGACTTATCCACAGGCCGAAAGTGCTTTTTCTCGATGAGCCGACCCTCGGGCTTGACCCTCAGAGCAGGACAAACCTCTGGGAATTCATCATAGAACTTCCCCGGAAACATAATGTAACTATCTTCATGACAACGCACTATATGGAGGAGGCAGAGGTGTGCGATAAGATTGCCATCATCGACAAAGGAAAGATAATAGCTTCCGGGACACCAAGGGAACTCAAGAAAATTATCGGCGGAGACATCATCTACCTTAAGACAGATGACAATAATAAGGCAATGGAAGATATAAGAAAACTGCTGGATGTGGAGGTCTCGGAAAAGGACGGAGAGATATATCTGTCTTCCCTGAAAGGCGATGTCTGTATTCCAAAAATAATCCGCGAGATAGGGGAAAGGGTTTTGTCAGTAAGGATGCAGAGGCCGACACTGAATGATGTTTTCTTGAAGCTTACAGGCAAGGAGATAAGACCCGAGACAGCAACGGCTGAAGATACAATCAAAGAAGCTGTCCGCTCATACAGGAGACGACATGGTAGAGGCTAATGCTGTCTATGTGATAGTGATGCGCGAATTCAAGAAATTCATAAGGGAAAGGTCGCGCCTCTTCTCAACCATTGCAAGACCGCTCTTATGGCTGTTTCTTGTCGGCGGAGGCATGTCCAGGCTTGTTCCCCGCGGCGACAGCGTCTCATACATGCAGTTTATCTTTCCCGGGATACTCGGGATGACTATACTCTTCAGTTCGATCTTCTCTTCAATATCTATTATATGGGACAAGGAATTCGGATTTATGAAAGAGATTCTGGTGGCGCCTGTGTCAAGGTTCTCTGTTGTGATAGGCAAGGCAATAAGCGGGATGATACTTTCTACCACACAGGCGGCAATTGTGCTTGTCCTGTTCCCGTTCCTCGGACTTAAACTCGGGATATTCCAGATTATTCAGATAATAATCTTCTGCGCTGTGCTGTCTTTTGCAATTGCGGCATTCGGAATCCTGCTTGCCACCTTTTACGAAAGCTATGAAAGCTTCAGTGTCATAATGAACTTTATCGTGATGCCTATGTTCTTTCTCTCGGGCGCAATGTATCCGGTGAAGCTGCTGCCCGACATATTGAAAATTTTCGCCAAGATAAATCCTTTGACATATGGAATAGATGCATTGAAAAATGTGATCTTTCCGTTCGAGACAGGAAACATGAGCCCTGATTTCCCTTTGCTGACCGATGTTTCAGTAATTATCGTTTCAGCGATTATTTTCGTTCTGATAGCAGGAAAGTTTTTCGAGAGGAAAGGATAGGGTGGATAAGGCTGCTTTCTCGAAATGCTCAGCCCTTAAAGTAATATCTTCAAAAGAGGAAAGGTTTTCTCTGAGTCTGACAAATTGATCTTTCTTTGGAATTCCTGAAAGGAATTAGGGTCGGGTCTACACGGGCTGTTGCCCAAATGCTTTTTTGCAACTGAGTTCTCAGTTTGAACTTAACACACATTAAACTCTTTGAAAAAACGATTTAATATATATATACAGTAGTGTCCGGTAAAAAACTCAGAAAGAGCTTACAAAAGGGGCTATATTCACGTGCTTTATTAGTCCGGACAGCATGAAAGTACCTCTAAAAAGCCTGCAAAGGCATCACTGGCTTAGTTATGAGGCGGCATCCACACGAGTTGGAAAGCACCTTTTGGATATGAAATATGGACTTTACCGGACAGCAGACTATGGAAAGAGCTAACTTATTGAAAAATAAAGGATCCATTTATGTTAACCCCTCGATGGATGCAAGGCGCGGAAATTTAACCGGACAGTAATGATATATATATTAAAACTATTCAGCTCTTCAATCCCAGTATGATCACGCAAACATTAACCGGTGTCCCTTGGGAACTGGAATCGGATCTCCAAACTCTTTTGCAGTGTCAATCCACAATTGGATAGCCTCTTTTGCGTTGACTAAAGCCTTATCATAAGTCTTCCCATGTGCAGAACATCCGGGTAATTCGGGAACATCAGCTATATAAACTTTGTCCTCTTCACTCCAGTAAATTATAATCTCGTACTTATGCATCTATAGTTCCTCCCCAAGATTATATTTCAAAATTATATTTCTAACCTGTCGAACCTGGTAAATTTTTGCTTTGCTTCCATCACGTTGCAAATTAATTTTTTCTAAGATGCCTTCTTTTCTGAAAATATGCACATCGTCGTCTGAGAAGTCCTTTTTTTTGGGTGTGCCACAACTTTCTCAGTTCATCGAGCAGACAACCACCGGTCTCAATGAGTTTTGATTCGTTGATCTCTATTGCAACAAGTTTCTGCAATTCGTCAATTTTGGCTTTAACGTCAACCATCATCGTATATGTTATAGCTCTAATGCGGCAGTTGAGCAGTACCCGAAGGGCATCTGTCTCGAACTCCTGGTTCTCCCCGCAGCGGAGCGAAGGGGAGGTTCAGGAGTTCGCTGCTCAACTGCCGCATTCCCCCCGGAGCGAAGCGGAGGGGGAACGCCTGAACTGTGCGGTGGCTATCGGCCATCCGCACGAGTGACTTGTGTACGCCCGGCATGGGCGTGAACTTATGGGGTGAAAGTCCCCTGTACGAGAACCTTTTAATGTTCATAGTAATGGATATTAACAAAAGTACGAGCCGAAGGCAAGGGCGTCTCCGTGAG
>JBFMDL010000003.1:0-61724 GCA_040753635.1 Nitrospirota bacterium
TATGAAATATGGACTTTACCGGACAGCAGACTATGGAAAGAGCTAACTTATTGAAAAATAAAGGATCCATTTATGTTAACCCCTCGATGGATGCAAGGCGCGGAAATTTAACCGGACAGTAATGAAAAATAGTATTAAAGATTAATTCTTAATGGCAAAAGTATAAAAAGAAATCGAATAATGCCAAATATAAATAAAGACAGGGGCATAGCCCCCGTCTTTGATAATACATTCGAGGTTTTTACCTCATTTTGCCGGATTGCCTTTTGTATTTATTCCCGGAACTTTTCCGCCGTGACAATCGCCGCAGTTATGCTGGGCGGTCATGTTGTAAACCAAAGCGGGCAGATCATGCGTTGGTTTAAACTTGCCGTCCGCCAATTCATTCAAAAACATCGCTGTTTTTACCGCTACATCAGCCGAAAGCCTGGCGCACCTGTCTTTTCTCTCAGGGGTCCAGAACCCGCGGTCAGCCTTCTTCATCCATCTGCCGACCGAGGCATGGCAGAGAGGAGAGTCGCTTTTGCTCTTTACAATCACTCCGGTTGTCTTTGGATTCTTTGGCGAATAAACCGGCAGCTCTGTTTCGGAATAGTAATGTATCACTTCGTTGGCTATACGTTCACCGGTTTTATTAACACCCGGGCCGGCTATAAGGTTTGCAGCAACTGCGGCTCCGATCATTGTCCCGCACATTGTCCCCCATCCTACAACTCCGCCGTGTCCCATTATCAGCATCTCCAAGGGGAACGAGGTATAAGGCTCTCCTATGCTTTTCTGAAGGGGAACGAGTATGCCGCTCGCAACTGCATTACAACAAAATCCTTTATACCACTGATTATAGGTTATGTCCGCTACTTCATCAAGGTCCAGCTTCTTGTACGGCCACGGCAGCGGTGTCTCCTTGGCCTCTGCCTTTGAAATAAGCTTTGGTACTCCTGTCGATAACAGTGCTGCGCCTGCTGCCACCGTCCCCGCTCCAAAAATCATTTCCCTTCTTGATAATTTCTTTTCATCGAACATTAAGAATTTCCTCCCTTTCAAGTGATCGTGTTATAAGTTTCTAAATTCTTATTCTGCAACTCCAATACCTGCTTAATTTCACCTCCTTTCTTTTTATAAAGCCTTTCAGGCTATAAAACAATTAAAGCTTCTATGTCTTGAATAAAGTTCTTTTTAAAAAAGTGGCCCCACTTCAGAAAAATATTTTTGACAGCATATATGATTCCGCGAAGTGGAGCCGAGTCATGCGGGGAGAAAAGTCCTCAAAAGGACATTTCTCTGCGGTGGATAAACCACCACTTACTGACCAGACAGTCAGCAAGACAAAAACACTTCGGGAATTTAGATAGCTAAGACCTTGGAGGGCGCTCTTTTTGGAAAGCGATTAAAAGCGGATAGAAGTTTGGTTTTATGTCATTAAGTAAATTTGCGATCTCTAAATCAGGGATCATGAACTGCGACTCGGAAATGCATGTGACATCAGAGTTGACCGACAGGGAATGCCCGGGGGCATTACATATATTCAATTTAACAAGAAAAGCGCCTTCACCGGAAGGTGCAGGAGTAATGGATAGGGGAGATATCAAGGAAAATGAAAGACCTATCAGGATCAGTATCGCCTTTGCCTTCATGATTATATATTTTTATGATATTTTCCTTTCTGATGTCAACCTCAAATTATAATTATAATTTGGGTTAATCACCATTTTATAAAAAGTCTCTTCAGGTTTTTCAGTTCCTTTTCAAAACCATTTGCCTTCTCGAACATGTAATCTCTGAAAGTCCCGGCAGAAAAGCCTTTTTCTGTTCCGGTTATTTTGACTGCGCCGTCAATATCGGTCCTGTAAACCTTTGCTCCGGTCAATCTACCGATCACATCCGGACTCGGATGGCCGAAAGGGTTTTCCCTTCCCACAGATATAACGGCGATAGAAGGTGAAACGTCGGATAGGAATGTTTCTCCGGCGGATGTCCTGCCACCGTGATGCGGGATTTTTATGACATCGCTATCAAGCCATTTCTGAAGATGCGCAATGTCCGTCTCGGCCTCCTCCTCAACATCTCCGCTGAAAAGAAATGATATCTTTTCCCCTGAGATTTTCAGCACCAGTGAAGAGTTGTTCTCTTCATCGTATTCTTCGCTTGAGAGTGTATAAAATTCCCTGTAGGGATGAAGAACAGTTATCTGATAAAGCCCCTGCCCTATGACATCACCTCTTTCAAGTATCCTGTGACGGCCGCTTATACCCAGGACCTGAGGATATTCAATCCTGCCGTTGTCCCAGATTTCTTTGACATCGAATTTTTTCAGAATGTACTCAATCCCTCCGGAGTGGTCAGGATGTACATGAGAAAGGACCAGGGCGTCTATATCTTTTTTCCCGATATATTTGAGAAAAGCTGCTGTTTCTTTCCCGGTCCTGCCGGTATCAATCACGAGAGTCTTTTTATCAGGAAGCTCTATAACTGACGAATCACCCTGTCCGACATCCAGAAAAGTAACGCTGAGTTCTTTTTTTTCAAATATATGAAAAACCGCATAAATCATGAAGGGGACAAAAGGGATTACCAATAACTTTCTTGACTTACCGAAAATCAGATAAAGCAAAAAACAAGTATAAAATAAAATGCATAAATATATCGGGAAAGCAGGGATTTTCACATCGGCAAAGGGGATCCCTGAAACAAATTTCACAAGAGCAACCGACAGATCAGCCGATATTCCGACAAATGGGGCAAAAATATAGCGACCTGTGATCAGAAAGGAAAAAGATGAGATAAGCGAAAGAGGTATCAGTATAAAACCTATCAGAGGAGCTATAATCAGATTTGAGATCGGCGCTATGACCGAAAAGTAATGAAAATGATAGGCTACAAGCGGCGCTGTCCCTGCGGATGCGGCGACCGTCAGCCGTATAATGTTTTTTACAGCATTTAAAATCCTGTTGCCTTCTTCCTTTTCACCGGCGTCTTTCTTTTTTACAGAAAAACCGATGAAAATCACCGCGATAAAAGAAAGCTGAAATGAAAGGCTGAGTATGACATCAGGGTCCCAGATCACCAAAATAAATGCGGCAAGAAGCAGCGAGTTGAGCCAGAGGCCTTTCCTTCCGACCAGAAGACCGGCCAGGAAAAGACTGATCATAATAAAGGACCTTACAGCAGGCACGCTGCCGCCGGAGAGCCCGAGATACATAGCCATGAAAGGCAGGCAGAGCACAGCCGAAGCCTGTGACGGCGTCATATATATAGTCAGCCTTTGCAGAATACTGTATGGAAGCCTTTTAATCACAATGTTAAAAAAGCCGAACAGCATTATCGAAAACAATCCGAAGTGTGTGCCTGATATGCTAAGGATATGTGCCAGCCCTGTTATGTTGAATGCATCCATGATATCTTCTCCAAGATATGAGCGCTCACCGGTGGTTACAGCAGAGATAAGTCCTGCTGAATCCTGTTTGAATCTCTCAGACACATGGTTATTTATTGCTGCCCGGTATCTTCTGAATGCACCGGGAATGGTATCAGCAACATCATGACCTTTGCTGGAAGCAATGACAGAACCGAATAATCTGCCCCCTTTAATACTCCCCGGATTCAACCTCGACCTGTCGCTGCCTGTTTGTATGACAAGTTCGTATTCTTCTGAGGGGTCGGCATCATAATCTGTAAAGACGCCTATTTCCTCATCGCTCAGTTCTTCAATCTCTTCTCCTGATTCTTCGTCAAAGGCCCTGTCAACAGCAAAAGTCCGGATGTTTGTGTTGTTCTTAAGTTGTCCGGCTTCAGGGGCAAACCTGCCGGTGACCCTGAGTTCCTTTTTCCATGCATCCGAAGGATCATTTGCGGGTGAAATCCTGACAAAAGCATAAAAAATACCCAGGGCTACCAGGAGTATCAGCAGCGCCTTTCTCCTTAATGTTAGGAAAGTCGAAATGCAAATAAAGACTGCAGCGGTTGAGAAGGGGAAATAGTCAAAAAGATAAAAGAGAATAACGCCGGAGAGAAAAGAGATGAAAAACAGCATCAGGTCATCTTTTCTTTAATGACCCTGGATATATCCCTGCCGAGTTTGGTTATCATTTTAAGGTCCTCGCCTTCCAGCATGACCCTCACCTTGGGTTCTGTCCCGGATGCCCTTACAAGAACGCGCCCCCTTCCATCCAGTGCATCTTCAGCCTTTTTTACAGCCTTTTCAATCTCGGGAATTGATTTGATGTCCTGTTTTTTCCCGACCTCGACATTCATAAGCACCTGTGGAAAAAGTTTGATCCCGGAAGAAAGTTTAGAAAGGGATACATTCCTTTTATTCATAATATTTAATACCTGCATCGCTGTAACAGGGCCGTCACCCGTTGTATTTAAATCAATGAATACAATATGACCTGACTGTTCACCGCCGAGGTTATAACCTTCCTCAAGCATTTTCTCCACAACATACCTGTCTCCGACCTTTGTCCTTAAAAGCCTGATGCCGTTCTTTTCAAGAAACTTCTCAAGCCCCAGATTGCTCATTACAGTAGCCACAACAGTCCCTTTTCTCAGAGAGCCTCTCATAGCCATATCAACAGCGCACATACCCATTATCAGGTCGCCGTCCACGATTCTCCCTTTTTCATCGCACATAAGCGTCCTGTCAGCGTCTCCGTCATGTGCGATGCCGGCATCAGCCTTGTTGTCGATTACTGTCTTCCTGAGCGCCTCCATATGTAAAGATCCGCATCCCGCATTGATATTTGTGCCGTCCGGCCTGTCATTCATTGATATGACTTCTGCGCCGAGTTCCCGCAAAAGCCACGGCGTGGTCTTGTAGGCTGCGCCGTTGGCGCAGTCCACAACGACTTTCATGCCTTCAAACGTCGTGCCTTTCTGAAGTGTCGACTTTATATATTCTATATATCTGCCTGTAGCGTCATCGAGCCTGTAAGCCTTCCCGACATCTTCGCCCTTAGGCCTGTATCTTGAAAGCGAGTCATCTGCGACAAGAGCCTCGATCCTCTTTTCGGTTTCATCAGGGAGTTTGAACCCGTTGTGAGAAAAGAACTTTATGCCGTTATCCTGAAAAGGGTTGTGTGACGCTGATATCACAATCCCGGCGTCAATCCTCAGTGTCCTTGTGAGAAAAGCTATGCCGGGGGTGGGGAGCGGCCCCACGAGCGTGACATCCATGCCCATCGAACATATGCCCGATGTAAGGGCGCTTTCTATCATATAGCCTGAAAGCCTTGTGTCCTTGCCTATCAGCACCATATTCCTTCCATGATGCTCCTTTTTCAGAACGGTTGCAGCAGCCATGCCTACCCTCAGGACATTTTCCGGCGTCATCGGGTGCATGTTTATGCTTCCTCTTATGCCATCGGTTCCAAAAAGCTTCATCTCTTATACCCTTTTATAATAACCCTGACTTTCACCACGGTAAAGTCGGGCTTTACATTGGCATTTGCAATGTCAATATTCAGATCCTGTTCAATGGTCTCGCTTAAACCGGCGATATCCAAAGCTTCAGTCCTTAATTCCTTTATCTTTCTTACCTCTGACCTCACCCCGTGTATCATTATATTCTTAGGTTCTATTAAAACCGAACTCACATAAAATCCTTCCTCCGGGACTCCTGTTATATAGGGTTTTACCGGAACAGTCTTTATGACGGATTCATCAAGTCTGATCTTCAGGGAAGACGGCTTTATGTTTGTCACCGACATCGCATACGGCATTCTGACATCGCCTTCGTTAACAAAATATACGCCTTCGCCTTTCTTCGCCCTGCTCATATCCACAAAAATCCTGATGTCCGAGGCCCTTATATTTTTCATCAGTCTTTCCTGTCCCCTTACAGTCACAGAGACCGTTTTATTGTTACTGTGAACAATCTCGAGTTTCTCGGGGATATTTTTAAATTCCACCGGTATATCAAAAGACATCTCGGACTGTCCTCTCGATGTCACAAAAAACCACAGGAATATCGAAATCAGCACAGCCGATATCTTGAGGCCGAGATTTTCGAACAACAGTTTCTTCATTTCCTGCTCTTCTTGGAAGTAAACATGTCTGTCAGCATATCCCTTAGCGTCCCCATATCGAGCCTTGTCTCGAGTTTGCCGTCCATAGCCATCGAAATCATGCCGGTCTCCTCTGAAACAATAAGCGCAACTGCATCGGTCTCCTCTGTGAGACCTATGCCTGCCCTGTGTCTGGTCCCGAGAGCCTTGCTCAATTCAGAGCTCAGTGTAATAGGGAGAAAACATCCGGCCGCTGCTATCCTGTTGCCCTTGATGATTACGGCCCCGTCATGAATCGGAGAAGTCGGATGAAAAATACTCATCAGCAATTCTTTTGAAACCTTTGCGTCAAGAAGTGTGCCCACCTCTACAAAATCCTTAAGACTGGTATCGCGCTCAATGACAACAAGCGCTCCTATCTTCCTGTTCGCCAGCGCAACAGTAGCCCTGACAATCTCCTCAAGGGATTTAAGCTCCTCTGCGCTGGTAAATGTAAAAAACTGCGCCTCACCCATATGCGCAAGCGCCCTCCGTATCTCGGGCTGGAACAGCACGATTATGGCAATGACAATCTGCGCCCAGAAACTCTGGACAAGCCAGTCTATGGTAAAAAGCTCCAGATATCTTGATGCTATCGAGGCAAGGAGCAAAACTCCGAGCCCTATCAACATCTGGGCGGCTTTTGTTCCTTTTACTATAAGGAGAAGGCGGTAAAGGATCAGCGACATTAATGCAATGTCAAGGATATCAAGAAACCATCTGTGCTGTCTTAATATTTCGATCATGCCTTTATTCTGTCCTTGCGGCATAATTATTATATATCAAGCTGTTTTAAATTTCATGCGCAGATTTCATGCCTTTAGCCAACTTACTAAGAAGCACATAAATATGGTAACGTGATTTGTCACTCCGGAGTCTTTCTTAAGAAGGATTCCCGACAAGCGGGAATGACATCTTACTAATGAACCTATTAGTTACTCTATTGACAAAACAAAAACCGCGCATATAATCTTAATCAATCGGAAATGATTTAAAACTGATGATCAGGAGGATATTATGTATAAGCGCCATTTAACTATTCTGATATTTTTGATTTCTCTTTTCTGTATTGTTGCTTCGTCATACGCATTCGAATTTTCGGCAGATACTGTCATGACTTCAGAAGGGCATAAGATGACCGGCAAGATATATGCAAAGTCAGACCGCTTCAGGATGGAGGTAACAAAACCCGAACACATGATAACAATCACAAGGATGGATAAAAAGGTTGTCTGGAACATCATGCCTTCAGAGAAGATGTACATGGAAATGCCGTTTGACCCGAGACAGGCCCCAAAGACCGAGATCATCGGTGAAATAGACAGAAAACTCATGGGATCTGAAACGATTGACGGACATCCGACCAAAAAATATTTGATAACTTACAGGGACGGCAAAAGGACGGATAAGGTTTATCAATGGTGGGCAACCGACATTAATTTTCCTGTAAAGACGGCTGATGTGAACAACCATTGGGTTCAGGAATACAAAAACATCAAATTGGGTTCCCAGCCCAACAGCTTGTTTGAGGTCCCTTCAGGTTATTCGAAGATGAATATGCCAGCAATGCCGGGGGGAATGAATTTCAGATAATCGCTTAGCCTGGCTTATTCATAGCGAACTCTGTTCCAATGGTTGCTTATGATGCCCGGATACCTCATCAACATAATTAATCGACAGGGCATATTGAGACTGCCCGCCTTTATCTGATGAGATGCTTATCGGGCGCACGTTTCTACGACTTGTTTCCGGGCATTGGAACCCTGTTTTTTTAAGGTGTCGTAATTATGTTGCTTCGGCATTCGGGCATCCTTCAATATCTTAAATATTTTTTAAGATCTTTGGAAACTTATAACATGAATTATCCAGATTAGAACTGCATACAATAATGAGTAAACCTGCGGCAGGGTCACTGGTGATTGTTGTTTAACAGGCTGCTGAAAAAGTCTCTTTTTGTCATTTCGAGTGAAACGAGAAATCTTAAGAGCCGTTATGATCCAATAAGTTTTAAGATTCCTCGTCGCCTCTGGCTCCCCGGAATAACACAAAAACTTAGTTTTTCAGCAACCTGTTAAATCTACCCTAATTTGACAATACTGAACATGATAAGTTAATCTAACAAAATATCGCGGGGTGGAGCAGCCTGGTAGCTCGTCGGGCTCATAACCCGAAGGTCAGAGGTTCAAATCCTCTCCCCGCCACCAATGTAAACAAGGGTTTAGGGGTCTTCTCTAAACCTTTTTTATTTGCATAAATTTATAACCTCCTGAATTATTTATACAAATCTCAAGTCAAAAATCAAAAAATCAGTTGACAAATGGTTTAATCCGTAGTATTAATAATTACAGTTATTAATATGTTGTTTTATAAGAAAATTTTTGGACATTACACTAATAAGGAGTGTTTAATGAAAAAATTCAGCAAATCTTTTTCCGTTTTAATTTTAGTAACATTTATAATCACAAATATTCTGCTGAACATACCCGCTGTATCAGCGCAAAGCGTCGCCATACTCGGAGAGATAAAGACCGGCGGCAGTGTATTTATCCGGTCTTCAAACGGCCAATGGGCGCCTTCCGGAAAGACCTATCCCCTCCTTCAGGATACTGCGATAAGGACGGACGAAGGAACCGCTTCATTATATTTCAGAGACGGTTCGAGGATAGACCTTTCCAAAGATACAACGGCCGTTATCGGCGGATCGGATTATGACTACTCGGTAAAACTGGCAAAGGGCATTATCGCATTTAATATAAGTCCTTCTGCATCGCTGACCGTTTCTGCAGGGACAGCAGCTGTTTATGCGAACAATAAAAAAGGTCTGGTCCAGAAAGTGGGATACGACAATTCACAGCGTGCGCTTGGAGCCGTTTCCGTAACCGACAGAGGCACCGAAGTGAGAAGCATCTCAGGGAAAATATCAGTAGCCATTTCAGCATCCGGGACCAACCCTCTCTTGCCCGGCGAGACAATCTTCATAGGTTCCGATGGCAAATATAGGGTATACAAGACGCAGGCCATTACAAAGAAAGGCGGCGGGAGCGACTATCTCATAAAAAAGGATGACCTGCTCCAGATAAAGACAGAAGGATTCGAGGGAATTTACAAGGTTGATTCAAGGGGGAGAATAACGCTCCCTCCAGGCATGGATTTCCATGTTGAAGGATTGACTACAGCAGAAGTCGAAAAAATGATAGCCGAAGACCTTGCCAAATCTCTTGAAAAAACTATTGTAACCGTTATGGAAAAACAGAAGGCGGTTGCATTGCTTCCTGAATCCTCATCAGGAGGATCAACAGCAGCAGGCATAATCGCCGGGGGTTTTGCAGCAACTGTTACTGTACTGTCTTTTGATGTCTGGCGAGACGACGATCATCGTGTGGCAAGCCCGTCAGTTCCTTAATTTTCAGGTTTTTGTTAAACTATCTTAATGTATACATGGTTCATTAGAGCTGTATTCATATTCCTGACCATTATTTCCATTTCATCGTGCGGCGGGGGTTATTCGGCCAAGTCCCCTCCTGCTGCCGACCTGTCAAACCAGAAAAAAACCGATAAATTAAATGAAGCAATAATGCTCACCTCCGCAAACCAGCAGGCCGGCATAGAAGAAGGCTACCTGATAGGCCCTGAAGACCTTCTCGATATAGAGGCTTACAATGTGGAAGAGGTCAAAAAAACATGCAGGGTGAATTCACAGGGTGAGATAGCCCTTCCGCTTGTCGGCATCCTTGCCGTCAAGGGGCTGACAACAACCGAAGTAGAACAGCTTATAGCAAAAAAACTCGAAAAATATGTCGAAGAGACAGTCGTCACCGTATTTGTCAAAGAATATAAAAGCAAGAGGATATCCGTTGTCGGCGCTGTAAAGAACCCCCAGATATTCTCTGTCACAGGGCAGAGATACCTCATCGACATGCTGATGATGGCAGGAGGCCTTTCTAATGATTCGGGCAATATATGTTATATAATCAGACCCAGCCTCAGGGACAATCCAAACAGCAGGGCGGAAACGATAATCATAGACCTTGACGACCTTTTAATGAAAGGCAATTTTGCCCTCAACATTCCGGTGTTTGCCGGAGATCTTATAAACATCCCCAAGGGCGGCGTGTTTTTTGTGGACGGGGCTGTAAAGACACCCGGTGCATATACCATGAGAACCAAAACAACCCTTGTGCAGGCGATATCCATGGCGCACGGCATTGATTCGGATGCGGTGCTTGATGATATAAGGATATTCCGTGAAAACGACAAAGGTGAAAAAGAAGTCATTATAGCAGACTACAAGGCGATAAGGGACGGCAATAAACCTGATATACTTCTTGCTGAAAATGATATAATCATTGTGCCGAAGAGCGGGGTGAGCGTTTTCTTTCAGAAGTTTTTCGGCACCCTTGGAAGGTTTGCAACTTTCGGGGTCACCGGGACTTATAACGTCTTTCAATGAGCATGACTGAAGAATATAACAATCAGGAAGAAGGCAGGAACAGGGCGCTCGACAAGCCGAGGGAATATCCCATTGCGCCGGGCGGCTATTATCCTTATCCCGAAGACGAGATACATCTCAGGGACTACCTCCAGGTAATACTCCGCAGGAAGTGGATAGTCATCACATTCTTTATTGCGGTAGTCACAACAGTAACGATCGCAACCTTTATGATGAAGCCTCAGTTCAAGGCAACCGCCACACTTAAAATAGACAAGGAGAACAGCCAGATACTTATATTCAAGGACAGCTATGCTGTCGAAAACGTCGATGAAAAATACTATCAGACCCTATACAAGATGATGGTTTCGAGAAACCTTGCAAAACGTGTGATAAGACAGATGAAGCTCGATTCAAACCCTGAGTTTTCAGGAGGCAGGGAAACGTCAGAAGTACAGACCGGCTCTTTTCTCAAAACAAGCGCGCCATTAAAAGAAGACGGCATCGATTCTTCACTTGTAAACAGCTTCCTGAACAGGATCAAGGTTGACCCCGAACCGAAATCGAGCCTCGTAAATGTCAGTTTCGTATCTTACAGTCCGGAACTCTCATCAAACGTCACAAACGCAATTGCAAGATCTTTCATAGAACTGAATGTTGAATCAAAGTTCGAAGCCACACAGCAGGCCAGGAACTGGCTCGAGAACCAGATAGAGGTGATGAAGGCAAAGCTTGAGCAGGCAGAGGAAAAGCTGAACCAATACGCTGCCAGCAACCAGATAATCTTTCTCGACCAGAGTATAGATAAAGAGGGAAAGAGCGGAGGCACCGAGAACATAATAACCAGAAAGCTTGCTGACTTATCGACCGAACTCACAACGGCAACATCCGACAGGATAAGCAAGGAGGCCCTTTATAATGAGCTGCAGTCAGGAGATCCGAAAACAAGCTCTCTTGTAATGAAAAACGAGATAACACAATCGCTGATGAAGGACCATGCTGCCCTTGAGTCGGAATATAACGAGAATCTCAAGATATACAAGCCCGATTATCCCAGGATGGTGAAGATGAAAACCAGGATGGATGAGATAGAAAAGCGCATAAATGCCGAAACCAAAAGGGTTGTCACAAGCATCAGGAAGGACTACGAGGCTGCCATAAAGCGGGAGAACTACCTTAAATCAGCGCTCGAAAAACAGAAACAGGAGGCGCTCGATCTCAACAACCGCTCGGTACAGTACCTGATACTGAAAAGAGAGGCCGACACCAACAGGGAACTTTATAACAGCCTTCTGCAGAGGCTTAAGGAGACAGGTATCTCCGCGAGCATCACATCGAGCAACATCCAGATACTCGACAAGGCTGAAGTCCCGAGGTCTCCTTTCAAGCCGAACAAAAAGACCAATATACTTTTATCATTGATCATAGGCCTTTTCGGCGGCATCGGGCTGGCCTTCTTTGCCGAATATCTCGACAACACAATAAAGACCCCTGAAGACGTCGAAAAAAAGGTATACATGCCTTCTCTCGGACTGGTGCCGCTTTACCAGAGCAATGAAAAAAATCTGCAGGTTGAATATGTAAGTCATTCTGACAGCAAGAGCCAGTTCAGCGAAGCCTATACTTCCATAAGGACATTTCTTCTGTTCTCTACAGCAGGCAAACCTCCCAAGGTGATGATGGTCACAAGCCCCAGACGCGAGGAAGGCAAGACCACAACCGTGATCAACACAGCCATCAGCCTCACAAAGTCAAATGCACGGGTTGTGCTGATAGATGCAGACATGCGAAGGCCAAGGCTACACAAGGTGTTCAAGGCCGACAACACATCAGGACTGTCGTCCTTTCTTTCGGGCAACAAGGAATTCGGCGAAGGTCTCATCAAGCAGACGGACATCCCTAACCTCGATGTCCTCACTTCGGGGCCGCTCCCCCCCAACCCTGCCGAACTGCTCGGCTCATACAGGCTGAGGGACCTGATAGAAGGGCTTTACCCCCTTTACAATTTTATTGTATTCGATACGCCTCCCATACTCGGCCTTGCTGATGCTGCGATCACAAGCACGATGACCGACGGGGTCATCATGGTGGTCAGGTCAGGCAGCACACCGAAAGAAGCGGCCCAGCAGGCAAAGAAGATCCTCGAGAGCGTTAACGCAAAGGTGCTCGGCGTTGTCCTGAATGCCATAAATGAATCCAATCTGAAATACGGATATTATTCATACTACCAGTATTACTATCAGAATTACGGAACTAATGAAGATAAATGAGCGCATCAGGCATGGGAACAGCTTATCCGGCCTGATCCTTCCTTTTTCTGCGCTTGTTATATATATCATCCTTGTCTGGTTTCTCTCCAGGCCGCTCGCAGGATGGTTCTTTTTGAAAAAAGCCGATGAACAAGGGCTCATCTCAGCAGTAAAATTTGACGGCAATAATGCTACATATCACTACATGCTCGGCAGATACTATCATCTGAATCTGGTTTCCCCTGACCTGGACAGGGCTGCCCTGCATTATAGCAGGTCCCTTATGTTGAGCCCTTTACAGGCAGGGGCCTGGATAGATATTTCAAAGGTGTACCAGACAAAAGGCAACGGCAAAGAAGCGGAATATGCGCTCGAAAGAGCCGTCAGGCTAAGCCCTAACAACCCTGACCTCATGTGGGAAGCCGGCACGTTCTGGCTTATCAACAACATGACAGACAAGGCTGTCGGCGCTCTCAGACAGTATATTCTGCTCATGCCCGACATGCAGACAAAGGCATATGACCTGTGCTGGAAGCTTGATCTTGGAAATGGCTATATCACCGGAAATCTCGTGCCCGACTCATATGAATACAGGGCCGGATACCTCGCCTATCTAATAAACACCGGCAGGGTCGAAGAATCAGAGGAGGTATGGCAGACCATCGACAACAACAGCCTCCAAAAGGACCTGTTTATCTTATATGTCAATTTTCTGATAAACAACAGCCGGTATGACAGTGCCGGCGCTGTCTGGGATAACATAACATCAAAAATAGAAGGCAAGAAAAGAGATGACGTTTCCTCGCCGGTCTGGAATCCGGATTTTGAGGACGATATTCTTAACGGTGGTTTTGACTGGGTCGTCAGAGAAGCTGAAGGCGCTGACGTCTTTCTTGACGATACCATAAGGATGACAGGCAGCCGCTCGGTCGGCGTGACATTTGACGGCAAGCATAATCCTGATGTTACGATCATTCAGCAGGTGGTCAGGGTCAGTCCCGGTGCAAAATACACGCTCAGGGGTTATGTTAAAACAGCTTCTCTGACCACAACCAACGGTATATTTTTCAGCATACAGGGCCACAACTGCAGCGGTTTTAACAAGAGATCGGATGTAATTACAGGCACAAATTTCTGGAGAGAGGTTATATTGAATTTTGAAACCCCGGCAGACTGCAGGGCCGTGACGATTAATGCAAGGAGAGAGAGGTCAGGCAAGTTTGACAACAAAATCGAAGGCACAGCATGGATAGACGGAATAACCCTGAAACAACAGGCAGACCTTCCGAAGACCGGCTTCAAAAAGCCTTAGAAGTAATCATCCAGTCATACAAGGGGATTCCTCCTGAGAAGCTTTACAATGAAGCAATTCACTGCTTTGATGCGCTCATAGACATATCTCACAATACAGAGGCAATAAAAGATTTTGCTTCAAGAAACGAGATCGACCTCAAATATCTTGTCGACGGAGCAAACTTTGTCATATCCAAGATGCACTTTAATCCCGAGAACAACTTTTATATAACATTGGGAATTCCGCAGAACTCATCTCCTGATGAAATAAGAGAACGGTGGAAGAGACTGATGCTCCTATATCATCCCGACCGCCAGGAAGGTGATGGAGAATGGGTCTCCGAAAGGGCAAAAAAAGTCAATGAGGCCTACAGCACTTTAAAAGACGAATCGAGAAGAAATGCATATAACAAAAAACTTGTTGAACAGGCCGTTCATGCAAAGCCTGTCTCGAGGCCGCAGATGCGCACAGGAAGGACATTCAGAAAAAGCGCCGGGATTCACACAATAAACCCTTCCTGGGCCAGGACAAGAAGATATCTTCCGAGGATATTGATCGCGACATACATTATTGCGGCAGTGGCATTCATAGGCTTCATATACTTTCAGAATAGTTCATCGGAGCTGGAGACAGAACTGCTTCCGCAAAAAAAGGAGGCTCCGCAGTCCGCTTTCACAACAGTTGAAGAAATTAGGGAACAGACAGATACGACAGAGGCGAAAGCCGGAAACAATAAGGACATGATTCCAGACAGGACCGGGCAGAAGACAGCATCACTCCGGAATATTGAAGAAAGAAAACAGCCTGCATACCCGGAGTCGAGCCCCCCGGTGAAAATTACAAATATGCCGGGGACTGCAAAAGATTCAGGGCAGCCGCCGAAAAGCATCGACAGCGGCAGGAATGAAAAAGTGGATGTGTTGAAAAGTATTTCAAACAGCCTTATAACACGCCCTCTTCGTTCAGCGCCTGTCGCATCTGAAAATAAAGATAATCCCGAAATCAAACCGGACGAACCGGCGCAAAAAAATATTGCGCTTAAACCCGATACTGTATCCGCTCCCCAAAATACCGCAGCAGAGAATACCCCGAAGAAAATCACACAGCGTGATTCCGCTACAGTTCCTGATGCGGTAGCGCCTCCCGGATCAGCCGCAAAGACGGATATTATAACAAGGGAATCTGTCGAGGATTTCATGAAGAGATATATAAGGGCATACGAGAGGAATGACCTTGAAACCTTTATGACGCTGTTTTCAAAGTCTGCCGTCGAAAATAACCGCATGAATTACGCTGCGATACGCAATGCATATAAAGACACATTCAGCGAAAAGATAAACTACTACAGCGTGCAGAATATGGATATAAGGATAGAAGATCACAACGCCTTTGTATCCGGCATATACAATGTAAACCGGTATCTTTCTTCCGAGAACCGCTGGGTCAGATACACCGGCAAGATCCGCTGGAAACTCTCAAAAGAGAAAGACGCATTAAAGATAATCAGCGTGGACTATGACCACTGATCTTCTTTCAGTCATATTGATCTGCTCGGCGCTCCTGTTCGGGGCTGTCGAGTTATGGTCTTCCGCCGTCATTCTCCTTTCTGTATTTACGATCGGGCTTTTCTGGGTTCTAAGAAAAGAGTATGATAATTACGGTACAGACAGGATAGGGTATTTTATTCTTGCTGTATGGGCTGTCTTCATACTGTTCATATTGATACAGTCATTGCCCCTCCCCTCTTCCATCCTGAAATTCATCTCTCCTTCAGCTTTCAGCATGCAGACCTTTTACTCCCCGGTCAAGAGGGATTTCATGCATATCAGCCTCTATCCTTATAAGACAGGGATGGAGTTATTGCTCATAGTTGCTCTTTTCACTGTATTTGCGATCGCTATGTCCAATCTGAAGAATAAAGAGAACCTTATCAGGGCGCTGAAAGTCCTTGTCGTCTTCGGCTTCAGCCTTTCCATATTTGCGATAGTCCAGAAAGCCACATGGAACGGCAGGCTGTACTGGTTCAGGGAACTGACCCTGGGCGGAAGCCCGTTCGGGACGTTCGTAAACAGGAACCATTTTGCGGGCATGACCGGCATGCTCATTCCGCTGGGACTCGGTCTTGCTCTTACACGGAAGTCAATCGAGAAGAAGGCTCTTTTCGGTTTCATCACCCTCATAATGGCCGTGGCCCTCTTCTTCTCTCTTTCACGCGGGGGGATATTAGGTTTCTTCTCGGGTATGGCGTTATTCTCTTTCTTAATTATAAAAAGCAGGGTTCAGACAAAAAAGATCTGGGCGATAGGATTTTTTCTGATGGTCCTTGCAGTCTATCTCCTTTATCTCGGGATAGACCCCATAATAGACAGGTTTTACAAAACCGACATAACAGGAGAACAACGCCTTATTGTCTGGTCAGCCACACTGAAAGCTGCAAAGGATTTCTGGTTCACCGGAACAGGGCTGGGCACATTCATCAACATCTTCCCCCTCTATGCGCCGCCCGGCATGAACAGCATTTACGACCATGCGCACAACGATTATCTCGAATTCATTCTCGAGACCGGCATCGTCGGAGCAATACTCCTGGCGGTGTTTGTATCGCTGTCGATATATTCGATAGCGAAAAGCAGTCTGGAGGGGAAAACGGGCATATTAAGGATAGCAGCCGTATCTTCGGCGTTCACCATGGCGGTGCACAGCATTTTTGATTTCAACCTGCACATACTCTCGAATGCGCTTCTCTTCTCTTTTGTCCTCGGCATGGTGATCGCTCTTTCAGATCCGGGATTCGGGATGCAGGGAAAAATCAACAGCAACGGTCTGAAGCCGGGGAGCAAAAGACGATCATCAAAACACGACAAACTGTCAGATATGCAGGCTGATCCGGCCGGGACCATGAGCCATGATCCCGGAGCAGGAAGTCTCCGTCAGGGAGATGAGGTTGAGGATTGGAAAAAACAAATAAAAGAACATGGACCACAGCATGGAGAATAGAGCAGGATGCGGGTCATACAAAACCGCGATTAAGAACAACCCTCTGTTTTCCATTTGCACGGAACGCTGTGTCCCATGCCCTTCGCTCCGTGCTCTGCATCATCTGCCTTTTGCGCTTTGCTGCCTGGTGTTTGCCCTCTGCATCTGCCTTTTTTCAGTCGCTTCCGCATCTGCGTCAGACGGCCTGACAGCAGAATTAAAGAAGATAAAAATACTCGGGAACTCAAACGCTCCTTACAGACCTGTCGTCGCTGCTTTCACAGTAGAGACTGCGGCAGATGCTCTGTCAAGAAGAAAAGGGCTTACAGGCAGGGAAAAGATGAACGATGATCACGGGATGCTTTTTATCCTTGATGATAATTACGTCGACGTATTCTGGATGAAGGGCATGAACTTCCCTATAGATATCCTGTTCTTTGACAGAAACAGAAGGCTTATTGACGTCTTTGCCGATCTCTCCCCCTGCAGCGAATGCCCCTTTATCATGCCCTCCAGACCCGCTGCCTATGCCCTCGAAATAAATGCCGGCATGGCCGAAAAATACGACATAAGAATAGGAGATATGTTTGTCCTCGAAAATCAGTAACAAAAGCAGGAGCGACTGCGGATGATCGATATCCATTGCCATATACTTCCGCGCATTGACGACGGCCCGTCCGACATGGAAACGAGCATAGAGATGTTGAAGATGGCTTCAGAAGACGGCATAACCCACACAGTTGCAACCCCTCACTTCACATATGGCGAACGGCCGACGGCAAGAGATATATATGACAGGGTTATAGAGCTGAAAGAAGGCATAATGAGCAAAGGCATCCCGGTAAAAGTTCTGGCCGGCGCGGACATCAGGCTCACATATGAACTCTTATATGCAATAGAAAAGAGCGATATCCCCACAATAAACGGCTCGCGCTATTTCCTTCTCGAACTGCCTGACCTGATACCGCCGAACCTCGACAACCTCCTTTTCACAGCGGAACTGAACGGGCTTGTCCCTGTTATCACCCATCCCGAGCGCAATTACAGTTTCCTTTCGAGTCCCGGAAAGGCAAAAAGTCTCAGGGAAGCAGGCGCTTTGTTGCAGCTTACCGCCATGAGCATAACCGGAGATTTCGGCCCCCAGATACAGAGATTCTCACACATGCTTCTGAAAAAAGGGCTTGTAGATTTCATTGCAACAGATGCGCACAATACCAGCAGGAGGATTCCTGTGCTTTCAAAGGCATACAGGGAGGTTGCAGGGCTCTGTGATAAAGACGAGGCGGACAGGATTTTTTTCGAAAACCCTCTATCTGTAATAGAAAATAAGGGAATAAAATTAAGGTAAAGGCAAAGGTTGAAGGCTGCTGCGCCCTTGTTTAATAAAACCAAATGCATTTATCTTGTTAAGGACTTATGAACTGGTACGCCATATATACAAAACCAAAATGCGAAGACTCCACAGCGCATCTTCTGAATAATGCCGGGATAAAAACACTCAATCCCAAGATAAAAATAATAAAGCACATCAGAAGAAAATATACAGATGTCATAGAGCCGCTTTTCCCTTCATATATATTCGCCTTCTTTGATGTTGAGGAACAGTTCCGCACAATCAAATATACACGCGGAGTGAAATATATAGTCGGGAAAAATCATCCCCTGATAGTCCATCACGACATAATAGATGCAATAGTGAAAAGGATGGAAGGCGACATAGTCATCCCTACACCCCAAAATCTCAAAAAAGGCGACAGGGTGCTTATAAACGAAGGGCCGTTTAAAAATTTCTACGGCATCTTCGAAAGAAGAATTCCCGGCAAACGGAGAGCGATGATACTCCTTGAGACAATTTTCTGCAAACTCGACATAGAAGACAGATCGATCAAGAAAGCATAATCCGTAAACTTTTAATCCTTTTTTTTCTTGACCTTTCCGGTAATTTGCCTTATCATTAGTTCAGTGCCTGAACGCACTAAAGATGCTTCAAACACTGTCATGGCGCATGTCATGAAACGGCGGTAGCCCGCCCAAAATCACAAAAGAGTTATTCGAGTTTATTGAGTTATTCGAGTTATTTAAACTATTTGATAAACCCGGTTAACCCGATAAACTCTACCTTATAGTTGCAAAAAATCCTTCATACGGAAGGCAGGGGCGAAGATAAAGCCTTGCCCTGCAACACATTACGGCCATCAAGAAAGGCCGGCCGGCTATTTTCTGAATTTCACGAAATGTTATGTCTGCATTTATGTGAATCATATTAAATCACGTTGTCATTGCAAGGCTTTTGAAGCGCTTCTGCCTTCCGGTTATGCAACATCAGGATCTATTAACCCAAACTAACCTGATTATGGATGAATCCCAGTTCAAAACCCTTCGTGAATTAGCAAAGGACGGGACCCTTTCACAGCGGGACCTGTCAAAAAAAATGGGTCTCAGCCTCGGCAGGGTGAACTACCTTGTGAACGCCCTCCTGGAGAAGGGATATATCAAGGCGAGACGGTTCAAGAATTCGAGGAACAAGATCGCATATATGTATATCCTGACGCCGAAAGGCATCAGCGTCAAATTTGCACAGACTTACAATTTCCTTCAGCTCAAGCTCGACGAATTCGAAAGACTCAAGCACGAGATCGAAACCCTGAGGGAAGAGACAGACAGCAGTAAAATATTGTAAGCAGTAAAAAGTGATCACATATTAAATTGACCCAGAAACTTTGCTATTATTTCCCGTTTTCAGCTGCACATATGGTTATTGAAAGATGCAAAAGTAATGTCCTATACTTTGTCATTCCGGCTCGTCCGGTCGTAGCGACTCTCAGCGAAGACTCGCATCGAGAATCTTCTGTGGGAAGGACTCCCGACAAGCGGGAGTGACGGGAAATAGGACATTTGTTATACAGTAATTATTAAGGTTCTCATAATAGAACGCACATAATTTCAATAAAATCCCTCCCAACCTCCCTTTGCCAAAGGGAGGAATATACCCCTCTTTGGCAAAGTCGGAGACTCGACTCTACGAGAGGGGCAAGGGGAGATTTTCTGACAAAATGTCTATCCAATTTTGAGAACATTAGTAATAGTTCTGTTTGTCATTACTTCTTACTGCACAGGTGAGGCATTTATGAGTAACCACATAGTCTGGCATAACGGATATGTAAACAGGGAGGACAGGAACCGCCTTAACAACCACAGGAGCGGTATAGTCTGGTTCACCGGTCTGTCCGCATCAGGCAAATCGACTATTGCACATACTGTTGAAAAAGAACTTTTCAAAAGAGGAATACGCACATATGTCCTTGACGGAGACAACGTCCGCCACGGCATAAACAGCAACCTCGGTTTCAGCAGGGAGGACAGGAAAGAGAACCTCAGGAGGATAGCAGAATTCGCAAAGCTTTTTGTGGATGCAGGGATAGTAGTGCTTGCCGCATTCATCTCTCCTTATAAAGAGGACAGAGACTATATAAGAGGACGTTTCAACGGCGACAATTTTCTGGAAGTTTATGTCAAATGTTCTGCCGAAACATGCGAAGGGCGTGACCCCAAGGGACTCTATAAAAAGGCCAGGGCAGGGATTATAAAAAACTATACAGGGGTTTCCGCGCCTTACGAAGAACCGGAAAGCCCGGATCTTGTCATCGAGACAGAAAAAATCGACATAAAAACATCCGTTAACCAGGTGCTCGACCTTCTGGATAAAAAGAAATTTATAGCCATTGAATAAAGGCGATAGGCATCTCTATAACCCAATAAACTCGACAAACTCAATAAACTCATTACACTTTGACCCATTTACTCATTGACCGCTTTACATATTGATCTTTAATCTAAAAGATGTCTTTGGCTTTTTGCTCTTATTTTCATTGCCTTAACCTCAGCCTCAATCTTATTTTTGAGGGGCTTATCCGAATGCCCGCTTATGGTTTTGACCTGTGCCGTCTTTATCTTTGATATTGTGATGGGTTAAAATGATTAAGGTTGAAAAGAAAGGAGGCAGACGACAATGAAGACCATAACAATTGAAACCATATATAATAAAGTTGTTAATCTGGAAAAAGAGTTATTGCAGATTAAGAAAAAACTTATGGAAGAGCCGGAACTGCGTGAAGAATTCATCCAAAAGATGAGAGATATTGACCTCGAAAAATCAATAATGGTGAAAGACTTCGGGAAAAGATACGGTTTGAAATAGTGTACAAACTCGCGATCAAAGAAAGCCTCGACAAGAAATTCAAGAAACTTTGCAAGAAAGACAGAGAAATGCTGCAATTAATTGATAAGAAAGCAAAGGAGTGCAGTTATGAAAACAAAGAAGGCGTCTTTTCGGATAATTCTCAGACCTGAGCCCGAAGGCGGGTACACCGTTATTGTACCTTCCCTGCCTGGGTGTATTACTTATGGCGGAGACATCGAAGAAGCAAAGAAGATGGCACAGGATGCAATAAAAGCTTATCTTCAGAGCATGAAGAAGCACGGTGAATCAATCAGGGATGACAGCGATACATTCGAGGGCATGCTGACTCTTCAATATGCCTAAAATACCGGCGCTCACTGCTGAAAAACTGATCAGGATTCTAATGAAACACGGGTTTGTTCTTGATCATCAGACAGGAAGCCATCGAGTATACGTCAACGCGGCTACCAGAAAACGGGTTGTTGTGCCATATCATAAAAAAGACCTGCCAAAAGGAACTCTGCTGTCTATAATAAAAGCAGCTGGAATAGATGAAGAGTTTAAATAATTTAACTCACGGCTTTTTCAAGATAAAGTTGAAAGCAAAATTCGAAGATTGAAGTTTGCAAGAAAACATGACTGTTTTTTTATTGGTGCTTAATGCTTACTCCATACTTTATAAACTCTTTACCCATTGATCCTTTGACCCATTAACTCGACAAACCCGATAAACTTTTAAATGATCAACGAAAATATCTTCAGGGAATACGATATCAGGGGGATAGCCGGGAAAGACCTTACCAGAGAACTCGCCTTTGATCTCGGAAGGGCATTCGCCTCTCTTCTGAAGAAAGCAAATAACAATGCAAAAATAGTGAGTGTGGGCAGGGATGCAAGACTGAGTTCTGAAATGCTTGCCTCAAATATTATTAAAGGCATATCGGCAGCAGGGATTGATGTCCTTGACATCGGGCTCTGCCCTACCCCGCTTCAGTATTTTTCCATTCATCACCTGAACCTTGACGGCGGCATCATGGTTACCGGAAGTCACAATCCTCCTGAATACAACGGCTTCAAGGTAAGTGTAGGCAAAGATACCATACACGGGAGTGATATTCAGAGACTGAAAGATATAATCATAAATCAGGAATGGACCATATCAACCGGAGAAGGAAAGGTTCAGACTTATAATATCACCGGAGTTTACAGAAATTATATGCAGGACGAATTCTCATATCTTAACGACAGCAGGTTCAAAAGAACAAAAATAGTCGTTGATGCCGGAAACGGCACCGGAGGCATCGTGGCTCCCGGGATACTGGAGGCAATGGGATGCGAGGTAATACCGCTCTACTGCAACCCGGACGGGAACTTCCCCAATCATCACCCTGACCCGACTGTTGTCGAATATATCCATGACCTCATAGACAAGGCAAAGGCCGAAAAAGCGGATATCGGCATCGGCTACGATGGTGATGCGGACAGGATAGGTGTTGTTGATTGCTCGGGGAATATAATCTGGGGCGACCAGGTTATGATAATCCTTTCAAGGGACATACTGGCGAAAAAGCCGGATGCGGTGATCATAGGTGATGTAAAGTGCTCACAGACCATGTTCGATGACATAGAGAAGCGAGGGGGCAAACCGGTCATGTGGAAGACGGGGCATTCGCTTGTTAAAGACAAGATGAAGAAAGAAGGCGCCTTACTCGCAGGAGAATTCAGCGGACATATATTTATAGCCGACAGATATTATGGATATGACGATGCTATCTATGCCACATTAAGGCTTGTGGAGATAATAAAAAATACCGGGAAAGATATAAGAGAACTCCTTTCAGATGTCCCCAAATTGCATTATACGCCTGAAATCAGGATCGGGTGTCCTGAAGACAGGAAGAGAGATACGGTGGAAAAGGTGGTGGCAAGATTTCGTGAATACAGTTCAAACGACAACAGCCCGCACAGCATCAGAAGTCTGGACACAACAGATGGGGTAAGGGTAGTTTTTCAGAGGGGATGGGGTCTCATCAGGATGAGCAACACCCAGCCTGTCATAGTTATGAGGGTTGAGGCAGAGAGTCAGGAACATCTCGACAGATATCGAAAGTTTCTCGAGGAAGAACTCCGGAAAGCTTACGCAGGGACAAAAACAGGTTAAGGCTGAGGTAAAGGTTAAGAAAAAAATATTGCTCGACCTTAGCCTCAACCTTGGCCTTAAGCTTAACCTAATTTTTAAAAAAGTATAATATTTCAATAAAATTTTGATACACATAAAATTCTCCCGGAGGATGTATGGAAAGAATTGAATTCTTTAATAAATTCCTTAAACAAAAATATTTAGCCTTAGCCTCAACCTTAGCCTTGACCTTGACCTCTGGAGTTTTTAAATGAAGGCTGTAATTTTAGCAGGCGGTTCCGGGACAAGGCTCTGGCCTCTTTCGCGCCAGGAATATCCAAAACAATTCCTGAAGATAAACAATTCAGCATCTTTCCTTCAGCAGACTGTAAAAAGGATATTGCCTCTGGTATCGGAAAAAGATCTTGTTATCGTGACAAATGAGAAATACAAGTTTCATGTCATTTCTGATCTGAACGAAGTGGGACATGGACTTGCAGAGAACCTCATCCTCGAACCGGTCGGCAGAAATACAGCTCCTGCCATAGGATTGGCCGCAATTTACTGCAAAGAAAAGCTCGGTTGCAGTGAGGATGAGGTTATCCTTGTCCTTCCCTCCGACCATATGATAAAACCTGAGGATAAATTCAGAAATTATATAAACTCGGCTGTCGAGATTGCAAAAAACGGCTATCTCGTCACATTCGGCATCAAACCAACACGGCCGGAGACCGGATATGGATACATTAAAACAAGCAAAGAGTATGCAGTAAACAGTAAGCAGTCAACATCAGCAAAAGACGGGAAGGACTATGAGGCAGGCGCCGGGCAGCACAAAACCAGGGGCCATGGACCGGAAGCCACGAGCTATTTAGTGGAACAATTCACCGAAAAACCCGGCATCGAGACAGCGCAGGAATATATAAAAGAAGGGGATTATTACTGGAATGCTGGGATCTTTGCATTTACTATCGGTTCGATCCTCGGGGAACTCGGCAGACAGAAGCCGGGGATATCCGCCCTTCTCCAGAACGGCTTCGACAGCGCCCTCTCCTCCTTTTCAGAAATGCCCGACATATCTATTGACTATGCCGTAATGGAACCGGCTGAAAAGGTAGCTGTCATACCAATGGACATTTACTGGAACGACATAGGCTCCTTTGATTCAATGTACGAGATATTCGAAAGCGACAATGAGGGCAATGTTCACACAGGCGACGTCATTTCAATCGAAGGCAGGAATTCTTTTGTGATCGGCAACAAGAGACTGATTGCAACAATAGGTCTCGACGGCATGGTAATCGTGGAGACTGATGACGCGGTTCTTATTTCAAAAAAAGATCAGACCCAGAAGGTCAAAGAGATTGTAAACAAGCTAAAGGCAAAACAGAGGCAGGAGGCGATCGAGCATACCACGATCTACAGGCCGTGGGGAAGTTATACTGTCCTGGAAGAAGGTCATAGATACAAGATCAAAAGGATCGTTGTAAACCCGACTGCAAGGCTAAGCCTCCAGAAGCATTATCACAGATCCGAACACTGGGTGGTCGTAAAAGGAACCGCAAAAGTGATGATAGGAGACAAAGAGATATTCATTCATGAAAATGAATCAGCATATGTTCCGAAATCCACTCTCCACAGGCTCGAAAATCCCGGCAAAGTGCCGTTGGAAATAATCGAAGTTCAGAATGGTGAATATGTGGGTGAAGATGATATCGAGAGAGTGGATGATGTATACGGAAGGGAGAAAAAATGAAACGCGCTCTTATCAGCGGGATCACAGGACAGGACGGAGCATACCTGGCGGAATTCCTTTTGAGCAAGGGATATGAAGTCCACGGCATAAAACGGCGCTCCTCACTTTTTAATACCCAGAGGGTTGACCATCTCTATATCGACCCACACGAGGGACATCCGGGGTTCTTCATGCACTATGGGGATTTGACGGATGCGACCAATCTTATCAGGATTATCCAGGAGACACAACCTGGTGAGATATACAATCTCGCTGCACAGTCACACGTCCAGGTATCCTTCGAGACCGCCGAATATACGGCAAATGCAGACGCTCTCGGCACACTGAGGCTTCTTGAGGCATTAAGGATACTAAATATGACCGGGAAGGTGAAGTTTTACCAGGCATCCACCAGCGAGCTTTATGGAAAGGCACAGGAGGTCCCCCAGAGTGAAACAACGCCATTTTATCCGCGAAGCCCTTATGCAGCAGCAAAACTATATGCCTACTGGATAGTGGTTAACTACCGCGAAGCATACGGCATACATGCAAGCAACGGCATACTCTTCAATCATGAGTCGCCCATAAGGGGAGAGACATTCGTATCGAGAAAGATAACAATGGCAGTAAGCAGAATCGTTAATGGATTACAGAAAAAGCTATACCTCGGCAATCTCAACGCCAGACGCGACTGGGGATATGCAGGCGATTATATCGAGGCAATGTGGCTGATGCTCCAGCAGAAAAAGCCGGACGATTACGTTATTGCTACAGGTGAAACTCATTCAGTGCGTGAATTTGTCGAACTTGCATTTAAAGAAGCCGGCATCGAAATAGCCTGGAAAGGAAAAGGGGTGAAAGAACGAGGAATCGTTCATTCAGTAAGCAGTAAGCAGAGAGCTGCAGGCGGCAAAAAAACATCAGCAAGCGCTTCCGGAGCGCTTGCTCCTTACTCCTTAGCGCCCACTTTACCGAAGGTCGGAGACACCGTTGTTGCAATAGATCCGCGTTACTTCAGGCCTACCGAGGTGGATTTACTGATAGGGAACCCTTTAAAGGCAAAAAAGAAACTCGGCTGGAAGGCCAAAGTCAGATTCCCCGAACTCGTAAAGATGATGATTGAGTCGGATATGAAGCTCGCCCAAAAAGAGCTTCTGTTGAAAAAGAATAAAATGACGATAAGATAATAAAAAGGTTAAGATCGAGGAAGTCAGGAAAGAACTTAACTCTCTTATAAATTCTTTAAAGAAAAATATTTAGCCTCGAACTTAACCTTAGCACCAATCTTAACCTTAACCTAAACCTGTTGCTCTAATGAACATTAATTCCAAAATCTTTGTTGCCGGCGGGACCGGGATGGTAGGCTCTGCAATCATCAGAAAACTTTTTTCCGAAGGTTACCGCGATATTATCTCGAATTATCACTTGCGAAAGCCGGCCCTCAACCTCAACGTTGATCTGTGCAAATTTTTTAAACTTGACCTCACACGTCAGTCCAGGGTTGAAAAGTTCTTCGAGAAGGAAAGACCCGAATATGTCTTCCTTGCTGCAGCAAAAGTCGGCGGCATACTGGCCAACAGCGCCTACCCTGCCGAATTTATTTATAAAAATCTTATGATACAGAACTGCATACTACATAGCGCTCACTTATATGGCGTTAAGAAACTTTTATTTCTCGGGAGTTCCTGCATCTATCCCAAATTCTGTCCCCAGCCGATGAAAGAAGAGTATCTTCTGACAGGAGAACTTGAGCCTACAAATGAACCCTATGCCGTAGCAAAAATAGCGGGGATAGAGATGTGCAGGTCATACAACAGGCAGTATGGAACAAACTTCATCTCGGTGATGCCCACAAACCTGTATGGCGCCAATGACAACTTTGACCTCGAGACATCTCATGTCCTTCCTGCCATGATCAGAAAATTCCATGAAGCCAAAATGAAAGCAGGCGGTGAGCAGAATTCAGCAAGCAGTTCGGAAGTGCGTGCTTCTTACTCCGTAGTCCCTGCCAAAGCGCAACCGGAGGTTGTGCTTTGGGGCACAGGGAATCCAAGGCGTGAATTCCTGCATGTCGATGACCTTGCAGACGCCTGTGTATTTTTGATGAAAAACTTTGATTTATCTTCAAAGCTTGACCTTGACCTCAGCCTTATTAACGTCGGCGCCGGCAAAGACATCACCATAAAAGAACTTGCCGATATGATAAAGGATATAGTCGGATATAAAGGAGAAGTTGTCTGGGACACAACAAAACCGGATGGGACTCCGAGAAAGTTGCTGGATGTCTCAAAGATAAAGACTTTGGGATGGAAGCCAAAGATTTCACTGAAAGAAGGGATCAGACAGACTTATAGATGGTATCTTTCATCTTTGTCTCAATCTCAACCTTAACCTCAGCCTATCTCTTTTAGATTATAATCTCAAAGCTTTAGACCCAAATAACAATATACAACCTTTAAGACAAAGGATGACATATGAAAAACTATGATTCAACCAGGCGCATCCTGGTGACCGGCGGCGCGGGATTCCTCGGCTCCCATCTTTGTGAAAGACTTCTTAACGACGGGCATGAGGTGCTCTGTGTCGACAATTTTTTTACAGGCAGACGTTCAAACATAGCACATCTGCTTTCGAACCCCTATTTCGAGGTCCTCAGGCACGACATCTGCTTCCCGCTGTATGTCGAAGTCGATGAAATTTACAACCTCGCGTGCCCTGCATCGCCTATTCATTATCAGTTTGATCCTGTCCAGACCACAAAGGTTTCTGTACACGGCTCCATAAACATGCTTGGTCTTGCAAAAAGATTGAAAATAAAAATCTTGCAAGCATCAACCTCCGAAGTCTATGGCGACCCGACAATTCACCCTCAGCCAGAAAGCTATTGGGGCAATGTAAATCCAGTCGGCTTAAGATCCTGTTACGATGAGGGAAAGAGATGCGCTGAGACGCTCTTCTTCGATTACCACAGACAGCATAAGCTCAAAATCAAAGTTGCAAGGATATTCAATACATATGGACCGAGGATGTATCCCAATGACGGCCGTGTTGTAAGCAACTTCATAATGCAGGCATTGAAAGGAGAAGATATTACCGTCTACGGTGATGGTAAACAGACCAGAAGCTTCTGTTATGTCGATGATTTGATAGATGGTCTGGTCAGGCTCATGAACAGCCCTGACGATTTTACCGGGCCGGCGAATTTAGGTAATCCAGTTGAGTTCACCATCCTTGAACTGGCGGAAAAAGTCATCGAATCGGCAAATTCATCATCCGACACTCAACATTCAAAATCTAAAATTATCTTTCAACCTCTTCCATCTGATGATCCAAGACAGCGACAGCCGGATATAACATTAGCTGAAAAGGCGCTTGACTGGAAACCTAAAATGTCTTTCGAGCATGGACTTCAGAAAACAATAGAATATTTCAGAACATTAATAGAGAAGCGATAAACTTTTTTAAGTAAACCTTATAGTTGCAAAAAAGTCTTTATACAGAAGGCAGGAGCGAAGAAAAGGCCTTGCCCTGCAACACATTACGGCCATCAAGAAAGGCCTTCCAACTATTCTCTGAATTTTATGAAATGTTATGTCTGCATTTATGTGAATCACATTAAATCACGTTGTCATTGCAAGGCTTTTGAAGCGCTTCTGCCTTCCGGTTATGCAACATCAGGGTAAACTTGAATTTTTTGTTTCAATCTCAACCTTAGCCTGTTCGCTTGCCGGGTTTGCAAACAGTAATTTATAATTTATGCAATACTCGCCTGAAGCAATACAGCCGTTAAAAGGAGGTGCCGGATGTCCACAGCATTAAAGATGGAAGTGAAGACTGAAGAGATAATCGAGGCAGTTAAAAAAATGAAAAAGCGGGATAGGGAAGACTTTATTGAGGACCTGATCGCTTCAACTTCTCCTGATTACCTTTCGAGCATAAGGGAGGCAAGGGCTGAATATAAAGCCAGAAAAGTAAAGTCGCACAAAGATGTCTTTGGCGAATGAAATACCGGCTTATCTATACTGAAAAAGCCTTTAAAGATATAAAGAAACTCGATCCAGTTTCAAAAAAAAGATTGGGCGATACATTGAATAGGTACAAACAAGATCCTCTGATCCATGCCAGGGAACTTACAGATCCTCAGCTTGGAACATATCGTTTCAGAGTTGGAGACCTCCGGGTTATTTTTGATCTTCATGGTGGTGACATAGTAATTTTGAGGGTTGGGCACCGTAAAAGCATTTATCGTGGATAGTTATCAGGAATCCTTCTCTCGCCCCAGCTTGTTAGCTTGATAAATTCTGACTTCGAACCTTGAACTTTGAACAGTCTTTCTTGGCCTCAACCTTAGCCTGATCCATGCATTGAGACTCGTACTCTTTTAACATGCCTGAACGGATAAAAAAACGAAAAAAGAAAAAATTTGATCGCAGGATGAAGAATTCCCTGTACAATCCGATTATCAGGGATAAACTGATTTTTGTTATTCTTGCGCTCATCGCCGGGATCATAACAGCTTTTTTTATAATGAGAAAATTGTAATGAACCTCCCCGCAGCAAGCTGCGGGGTATCTCCAAAAATTCATTGTGCTGTCATTCCTGCGAACAGACTGTGTCACAATTAGTTTTTTTCATTTCGAAACCTTCGCCTCTGTCATTCCGACCCCGAACTTGTTTCGGGGGGGGAATCTTGTAGTTTGGCTCGGGGCAGGCTCAGTGAGAAATCTTTAACAAGCTGTTGTATTGTAAGATTTCTCGTCGTTAAACTCCTCGAAATGACATTTTTTGCTATTGTGACACAGTCTGTAAAGCAGGAATCCGGAAAAACAAAATACTGGATTCCGCATCAAGTGCGGAATGACGACAATAAGGCAACCCTGTAGCAAGACTACAGGGAATAACAAGTTTAAAACAAGATAACTCTTATAAATGATAGCTTTTTATCGAGTATCAAATATCATGTATCCAGCATCCAGGTTTGAGTTGTCAGCATCGAGCATCAAGTAACCAGTATCAAGTGGTTGTATCCAGTATCGGGTAGTTTTCGAGTATCCAGCGACCATAGCGAATTTTCTGTTATAATAAGCCAATGACGGGAGGTGCGTAATGTCGGCGACAAAGACGGCCTATGAACATATCGAGGTAGACAGCAAGGGTGTGCCTTTTATTTCCGGCACAACAATGAAGGTGATTGAACTTCTGGTGGAGAAATTGGCCCATGGATGGAGCGCGGAAGAGCTCCATTTCCAGCATCCGCACCTTACTCTCGGACAGATTTATTCAGCCCTTGCGTATTATGCCGACCACCAGGAAGCGATTGAAAAAGACATGGAAAGACGGCTGCAGATCGGTTCCGAACTTCAGAAAGAGATCGCAGTCCCACCGATTATCGAAAGGTTGAAGTCCAAAGGCCTGATCTGATGATTCCCTTGTATTTTGAAGACCTCGAGATGTTGGTGCTCACTTACAATCCTTTGTATTAAATTATTTTGAATCGCAGAAAAACAACTAAATGGTTAAGAGTTTTTTGGGATAAATACTGGGGGATTATCATGGCGCTCATTGTCGGACTGATCGTAGGATTATTTGTAATGCCGAGGATGTTTAGATAATTTGCGGTTTTTGCTTCATATATATTCTTTTCTTTTTTCATATGCAACAAACTTTACACCATACGCTTCATGTTTTACTCAGAACCTTTAACTTTTCACCTTTTATTTTTTACTAAATATGTCTGAACAGAAATTAATAATCGAAGCGGGGCGGACGGAGAAGCATTATTGGGCTGATCTCTGGCGGTATCGGGAGCTGTTCTATATCCTGAGCTGGAGGGACATCAGTGTACGGTATAAGCAGACAGCTATCGGGGTTGTCTGGGCCTTTTTAAGACCTTTTCTGACGATGGTGGTTTTTACAATCATCTTCGGCAAGCTGGCCAAGCTCCCGAGTGAAGGGTCTGCGCCATACGCGATCATGGTCTATGCGGCCATGCTGCCCTGGCAGTTCTTCTCGAATTCGGTCTCGGAATCGAGCAACAGCCTGATCGGTAACACTCAATTGATCACCAAGGTCTATTTCCCGCGTCTTATAATACCGGCCAGTTCGGTCATCACCTCTCTGATCGATTTTCTGATCTCCTTTGGAATCCTTGTGCTTCTAATGGTCTATTACCAGTTTCTCCCGACATGGAACATCCTTCTCCTTCCGGGCTTTTTACTGATAGCCTTTCTGACCGCAATGGGCATAGGACTTTATATTACAGCCTTAAATGTGAAATACCGGGATTTCCGCTATGTCATCCCGTTTCTGGTACAGTTCGGCCTCTATATTTCGCCGGTCGGCTTCAGCAGCTCCATCGTGCCCGACCGATACCGCCTGCTCTATTCCCTCAATCCCATGGTCGGCGTTATCGACGGCTTCCGCTGGGCGATCATCGGCGGTGATTCAGGACTCTACATGTCCGGCTTCATGATATCTCTTGCTGTCATGACCTTCTTCCTAATCCTCGGCATCCGCAAGTTCCGGAAGATGGAGAAGACGTTTGCGGATATTATATAAATATCGAATTTGCAATTTCGAAATTTGAATTGAGAAAAAGAATAAAGTAAATCTTTAAAAAAGAATATCGAATTTCGAATTAAGAAATGAATAGAGAAGATCTTGAGCTAAGAACAAAGCAATTTGCCATAAGGATTATTCATTTTGTATCGGCCTTACATAGAAATAAAATAAGCGATGTAATCGGGTATCAACTTTTAAAGGCGGGGACATCAATCGGCGCGAACTATCGAGAAGCGAATCGCGCTGAATCCCGTAACGATTTTATTCATAAGATTGCTGTCGTAGAAAAAGAAGAGTCGGAGACAAAATATTGGCTTGAACTTTGTCAGGAGGCAAGGATCGGCAATGATAAAGATCGTAAATGGCTCTATGATGAAGCAATCGAATTGCTTGCCATTTTCACAAGTATCGGGAAAACGACCAAGAAAAATAAATCCGAAATTAGCATTTCGAAATTATAATTTATTACATGTCCGATTCAGTTATTAAAGTAGAAGGATTAAGCAAATCCTATACCATCAGCCACAAATCCAATGAAAGGTACGTGGCATTGCGGGATGTGATTGCGAATAAGGCAAAAGGACTGTTCAATCGTGGAATTGTTCAACCGTTTAAACGTCTCTCCAATTCAACAATTATCCTCAGTTCAACATCTTCATATTTGTCCAATTCAACAGTTACACAGTTCCCCAGTTCAACCGAGGAGTTCTGGGCGCTTAAAGATATCAATTTCGAGGTTAAACAGGGCGACCGGGTCGGCATCATCGGCAGGAATGGCGCGGGGTTGTACATAGGAGCCTCTCTAATGTCATTTTATTCTATAAATGTTACTATATGACATGAAAAGATTTGATACAACTAAGACAGTTACCTATTGGATAGATGGAGCAAAATATGATATTGGCGTTGCAAATGCCATGTTGAAGGCTCGAAAATTTCCATATGCGCTGTTCATGGGGCATCTTGCGCTGGAGAAACTCCTCAAGGCTGTGGTTGTGAAGCGTACAAAGAAACATGCGCCTTTTACCCATTCGCTTCCTTATCTTGCCGAAAAAACTGGCCTTAAATTTCCAGAGCATATACAGATCAAACTGCGCGAATTTATGGAATTTCATTTTGAGGGCCGATACCCGGATGCTAACAAAGCTTTTTACAAAAAATGTACGAGGGATTTTTCTACCAGGAATCTTAGAGCAATTAAAGAGGTTTTTAAATGGGTAAAAGAGAAGTTATAAAGATTATCAATAAATTTGTCAGAGAATTAAAGCTGCAAAATATCGCTGTTGATCATATCTTGTTGTACGGTTCATATGCTCGAGGCAGGGTTAGACCCGACAGCGATATAGATGTTGCAGTTGTGTCCAGAGATTTTGGAAAAGATAGAGTCGAAGAAGGTATGCGTCTGTTCAGAATTGCAGGCAAGATCGACAGCAGGCTTGAGCCGGTGCCTGTGGCGTTAAAAGCATATGAGAATGACACCTGGGTGCCGCTGATTCATGAAATCAGGGAAAAAGGCACAAAGCTAAAAGTTGTTTAGTTAGGGTTCTGATAAACCAAAGTTAAAATCTCATGTCGGTCGTCATCAAAGTCGAAAATCTTTCTAAATCCTATACCATCAGCCACAAATCCAATGAAAGGTACGTGGCATTGCGGGATGTGATTGCGAATAAGGCAAAAGGACTGTTCAATCGTGGAATTGTTCAACCGTTTAAACGTCTCTCCAATTCAACTATTCCCCAACTTCCCAATTCAACAGTTACACATCCGTCTTCCAATTCAACAGCTACACAGTTCCCCAGTTCAACCGAGGAGTTCTGGGCGCTTAAAGATATCCATTTCGAGGTTAAGAGAGGCGACCGTGTCGGCATCATTGGCCGCAATGGAGCTGGCAAGTCAACACTCCTTAAAGTTCTTAGCAGGATCACCGAGCCGACAAAAGGAAGGATCGAGATCACCGGGCGGGTGGCGAGTCTGCTGGAAGTGGGGACAGGGTTCCATCCTGAGCTGACCGGCAGGGAGAACATTTTTTTGAATGGAGCGATCCTGGGAATGACCAGGGCGGAGATCAAGAAGAAGTTTGATGAGATTGTGGATTTTGCAGAGATAGAGAAGTTTCTCGATACGCCTGTAAAGAGGTACTCGTCTGGCATGTATGTTCGACTGGCATTTGCGGTGGCAGCGCATCTGGAGCCGGAGATACTGATTGTTGATGAGGTGCTGGCTGTGGGCGACGCGCAGTTCCAGAAGAAGTGTTTGGGAAAGATGGAAGAGGTGGGGAAAGAGGGGAGGACTGTTTTGTTTGTGAGTCATAATATGAGCGCGATAAGAAGTCTATGTTCAACTGCTCTGATGCTTAATTGCGGGAGCATAGTAGAAATTGGTCGGACTAATTTTGTAATTGATAAGTATTTGAACACTATCGAAAGCACTCACTTAGAAAATACATGGAATAATATAGCGACTTCGCCAGGTAATGAATATATAAGGCTTAAGAGTGTAAGGATTATCCCGGAGATAAAAAGTCAGAATGACAATATAACAGTTGCGACTCCAATCGCGATAAGATTTGAATTTTGGAATCTTGTTCCGAATAGTTTTATTAATCTAAGTCTCGTTTTATGGACAGCATCGGGAGAATGTGTTTTTAACGTCGGTTCGAAATCTTTAAAACTGAAAAAGGGAATTTATTGTAGCACATGTTCAATACCCGGGAATTTTTTAAATGATGGGACATATTCAGTTGAAATTTATTTTGTTAAAGATTCTTCCTTGGTTTTATTCAAGAAAAGCCAGGTAGCTTTCTTCCAAGTTCACGATATTGAACGGTATGGATGGTATGGAAAGTGGATTGGTGCAGTAAGACCTGCTTTGCCTTTTTCTCTCGAAGAATGTAATGAACATCATATTTGATACCCTTAAAAAAATACTTCCTAAAGCTTTCAAGAAATATATCAGAGTCGTTTTGACTAAGCGTAATAATTCTAATTTGAAATATTATTGTCCCGTCTGTCAATCTCATATAAAATCATTTAATCGTCTTCCAGATTATTATTTTGAGCAGCTATCGAAGTATCAATATATTCATTCACTATTTTGCGCTGAATCTCTTAATATTCTGCATTATTCATGTCCTTTATGTAGAGCCTCTGATCGAGATAGATTATCTGCATTATATTTAAGGAAGAGATTCGAAATTATTGATAAATCGAAGCGGTATTTATTCATTCAATTTGCCCCCTCTCCATCTATAGAGAAACTTATACGAAGCTATTCATTTGTCGATTATCGGTCCGCTGATTTATTCATGGGCAATGTTGATGATCAAATTGATATAATGGACATGAAGATCTATCGTGATAATTCAGTTGATATGTTTCTGTGTTCTCATGTTTTGGAACATGTAGGTGATGATAAGAAAGCTATAAGAGAGTTGCACAGGATACTGAAATCTGATGGTTGCGGAATTATCATGGTCCCAATTTTATTATCTTTAAAAGATATTTACGAAAATCCTAATATCACAAGTGAAGGGGACAGATGGAAACACTTTGGACAAAAAGATCATGTGAGAATTTACTCAAAAGTAGGGTTTGTGGCAAGACTAGAAGAAAGCGGGTTTGAGGTTGACCAATTAGGGATAAACTATTGGGGTAAAGATGTCTATGATAAAAGCGGCTTAACTCCTCAGTCAGTCTTGTATGTTGTTTATAAAAGTTCTTCAGGCGAGTTGCTGAAATAATGAAACTCGCAATTATGCAGCCATATTTCTTACCATACATCGGGTATTTTCAATTAATCAATGATGTTGATTTGTTTATTGTATATGACAATATAAAATACACGAAAAAGGGCTGGATCAATCGTAACCGTATGCTGCAGAACGGTAAGGACGTAATATTCTCGCTGCCGTTGAAAAGCAATTCGGACTCTCTGAACATATGCGACCGGCAGCTGGCGTCAGATTTTAACCGCGATAAACTGCTCAACCAGTTCAAGGGTGCATACCTACGCGCTCCTTATTTCGATCAAGCGTTTCCACTGGTTGAACAAATCGTGCACTATGAAGATACGAACCTGTTTCGTTTCCTGCATCTCTCCATCATCAAGACCTCTGAGCATTTGGGTATCACGTCGGAGATTAGAGTCTCTTCCAGCATCGCCATCGACCACAGCCTGAAGGGCCAAGACAAAGTGCTCGCCTTGTGTGAGGCTGTCGGCGCGACAATTTATGTGAATGCTATCGGCGGCATGGAGCTGTATTCGAAAGAGACGTTCCTGGAGAAGGGCATCAAGTTGAAATTCATCAAGTCGAGGCCGTTCGAATATATGCAACTCGGCAATGAGTTCGTGCCTTGGCTGTCGATCATTGACGTGATGATGTTTAACCCGCTCGATACGATTCAAACCTGCATTATGACTAACTATGAGTTGATCTGATCCGTGTTCAAGTGGAAGAAATTAGGTAGAGTATTTAACCCGCAAGAAGTGACAGGGCGCAGTTGGCTGAAGGAATTCGCGCAGGCGCCTGCGACCTTGGTATTCGACGATTTTGTGCGTGTTTATTTTTCATGCCGTCCTCCGGCCGACGAGAATGGCCAGTATATCAGCTACTCTGCCTATGTCGATCTGGAGCGCTCCAATCTGTTTAAGGTTCGGCATGTCAGCGAACAACCTATCCTCAACTTGGGTGGGATGGGAGAGTTCGATGAGTTCGGAACCTACCCGGTCTCCGTCATTCGCCACGGTTACGAGGTCCGCGCATATTACGGGGGCTGGACGCGTTGCGAATCCGTACCCTTCAATGTGGCCATAGGTATGGCGATTAGCAGAGACGGTGGCGAGACCTTCACCAAGCTCGGCAACGGCCCTGTGTTGTCGTATTCGCCGGACGAGCCCTTCGTGTTGAGTGGCCCAAAGATCCGGCGTTTCAACGACACCTGGTATCTATGGTACATCGCCGGGCGCAAATGGAAGATGGTGGATGGCCGCGCGGAACCAGTCTACAAGATCCGCATGGCGACCTCGATCGACGGCATCCACTGGAACAAGGTCAACAAGGACCTGATTGAGAGCCGAGTCGAAGAAGATGAAGCGCAGGCCAGCCCGGACGTATTCTACACCAACGGCAAATATCACATGTTCTTCTGCTACCGCTACAGCAGCCATTACCGGGGCAAGCAAAACGGCTACCGCATCGGTTATGCCTCCAGTACCGATGTAGTGAATTGGGTGCGCGACGACACGAAAGCCGGCATCGACGTGTCGAAAGAAGGCTGGGATGCCGAGATGATCAGCTACCCGCACGTGTTCGAACTGGATGGGAAGACCTATCTGGCCTACATAGGCAATCAGGTCGGCCGGTATGGCTTCGGTCTGGCTATGATGGACGGAAAGCTGGAATAAGGAATGAGTGCGATGAAGTGGAAAAAGCTCGGCAAGATATTCGATCCGACGCAGCACAAGCTGTCGAATGACTGCATGCAGTTCGCTCAGTCACCGCAAGCACTGGTGTTCGACGATTTCGTGCGCATATATTTCTCCACCCGCTCGGTGGATAAGAGCAACGGCAAGTATCTAAGCCATATCGCCTTCGTCGATATGCACAAGAACCTGCGCGATGTAATCCGCGTATCCGACAAGACGGTCATCCCGCTCGGCGGGCTCGGCTGTTTCGATGAGCACGGCATCTTCCCAATGAGCGTCATGCGCTACAACGATGCTGTGTATGGCTACACCTGCGGCTGGAATCGACGCGTGTCGGTGTCGGTGGATACCGCCATCGGCCTGGCCATCAGCCGCGACGACGGACTCACCTTCCAGCGCATCGGCGATGGGCCGGTTCTGGCTGCATCGCTGCATGAGCCCTGTCTGGTTGGCGATGGCTTCGTGAAAATCATTGATGACGTGTTCCATATGTGGTACATCTTCGGCACCGGCTGGAAGCGCTACTCACCGGACGCGGCGCCAGATCGCACTTACAAGATCGGCCATGCGACCTCCAGCGATGGAATCAACTGGGTCAAGGAAGAGGCACGTCAGATCATTGCAGACAGGCTGGGGCCGGATGAGAGCCAGGCGCTGCCTACTGTGATTGGAATCGATGGCTGGCATCACATGTTCTTCTGCTATCGCCAGTCGTTTGACTTCCGCAAGAACAGCGGTCGCGGCTATCGCATCGGGCATGCGTGGTCGGCCGATCTGGTGAACTGGACGCGGGATGACGAGAATCCCTTGCTCGATGTCACACTGGGCGACTGGGACTCGGACATGCTGTGCTATCCGCATGTGTTCGAGTATGACGGCAAGGTGTACTTGCTTTATAACGGCAACGAGTTTGGGCGCTACGGTTTCGGGCTGGCCGAGTTGGAAAGATGAGTGAGACTATCGAATTCAAGGCGAACGAGGCATCCGAGGCGGTAATCGCCGAGCACCTGTCGCGCTGCGATGCCGACTTCGTGCCGCCCCTGAGCGGCCGGATCGAGATCGTCGACTATGCAAAGAAGATCGCCAGCAAGGCGACCAAGTTCGAAGCTTGGGCGGGCGGCAAGTTGGTGGGGTTGGTGGCAGCATATTGTAATGATCAGGAAAAACGTATCGCATACATCACCAGCGTCAGCGTGTTGCGTGAGTGGACAGGCAAGGGCATCGCTGCACGTCTGCTGAAGCATTGCATCAAGTATGCTACAGCGTCAGGGATGCGGCAGGTCAGACTGGAGGTGGCGAGTGATAACATGCCAGCCATCGGGCTGTATAAAAAGAGCGGGTTTGTTGCAGGCAAGATGGATGCGCCATTCGTTACCATGGAACTATATTTGAAAAGGGGGGAAGAGCATGCGGAACAAACGTGACTACAACATCGAAATAAAGGATACAAATAACCACAAGTATGCCTACAATTTTGACTTCGACGTGATGCATCCTTACATGATCAAATCTTTCGAGCCCTTCTTCAGAAAGGGAAGCCTGCTTGAACTTGGAAGTTTTAAGGGCGATTTTACAATAAGACTACGGCCATATTTCGATGATGTAACCTGTGTGGAAGCATCAGATGTCGCTATCGAGGAAGCCAGAAAAAAGCTGGGCGGCAAGGTAATATTCGTCAACTCTACCTTCGAGAAGGTGACGCTGTCCAAGCGCTATGACAACATTGTGATGACCCATGTTTTGGAGCATCTGGACGACCCCGTGCTGGTGTTGAAACGCATCAATGATGAGTGGTTGGCAGAAAGCGGCAGATTCTTTCTAGTATGCCCGAACGCGAATGCCCCTTCAAGACAGATAGCGGTGAAGATGGGACTGATCACACATAATGCGGCTGTTACCTCTGCAGAGGCTGAGCATGGACACCGATGCACCTACACATTAGACACCTTGGAGCGAGATGCGGTTGCGGCAGGTCTGAAAGTGGTTCACAGGTCAGGAATCTTCTTCAAGGCGTTGGCGAACTTCCAATGGGATCGTCTATTGATAACAGATATCATCTCCAAAGAATATTTAGAGGGATGCTACAAACTGGGGCAACAGTACCCCGACTTGTGTTCGAGTATATTTTTGATGTGTGAACGCGGAGATGCCCTCCAGGCAGTTTCCCCGACAAAGGACATCTGAAACATCAGGATTAAGAGATCAGGAAGTTGCAGAAAGACAATGCCGATCTTAAGGAGGAGCGGGAATACTGAAAAAGCTGTATTTCTAATTTTGACAGACGTGCTCAATACTCCTCAATTGAGTGTTCATGAAATCGTGGGATGATCTGTAAAATGCATGCTAAATTTTAACATTCTTACAGGAGATTAACAAATCGTTATGAGCAATATCAAACCATTTCAGAAACCAATTTACGTAACACGACCCATCCTGCCTGATTTAAACAGAATGCAAGAAAAGCTGCATGAAGTTTGGGATTCACAATGGCTGACCAATACAGGCAAGCAGCATGAACTCTTCGAGGAGAAGATTAAGACCATTTTGCGCGTTTCCTATATCTCATTATTCAATAATGGAACTATTGCTTTGATCGTTGCTTGTCAGGCTCTTAGGCTTTCAGGAGAGGTCATAACCACTCCTTTTACTTTTCCGGCAACACCACATGTGCTTTCCTGGAATAACATCAGACCTATTTTTTGCGATATCGACGAAACGACACTCAACATTGATACAAACAAAATTGAATCAATGATCACACCTCAAACTACTGCTATACTTGGTGTCCATGTTTTTGGTACACCCTGCGATGTTCACAAAATTCAGGAAATAGCCAATAGATATGGTCTAAAAGTTATTTATGATGCTGCTCATGCCTTTGGTGTCGAAGTCGATAATGTCGGCATAGGCAATTTTGGCGATATCTCAATGTTCAGCTTTCATGCTACGAAGCTTTTTCATACTGCAGAAGGCGGGGCACTCAGCTTTAGGGATCGGAATCTTAAAAACAGAATAGAATTTCTCAAAAATTTCGGTATAAAGAATGAAGAAGAAGTTGTTATGCCGGGTATCAATGGCAAGATGAATGAGATTCAGGCCGTCCTTGGTTTGTTGGTTGCCGAACTTATTGAAGAAGAAAAAGAAAAAAGAGCCAAACTGCTCAGCGTCTACCGAGAGATGCTTGGAGATATTAAGGGCATAACAATCGTCAATTATAATAACGATATGCAATTGAAAATAAAGCCGAGCTACCAGTATCTAGTGATACGCATAGATAAAAGAACGTTTGGCCGGTCGAGGGATTATGTCTACAATGAATATAAAAAATATAATGTTTTTACAAGGAAATATTTTTATCCATTGTGTAGTGATTATACTTGCTATAAATCCTTGCCATCATCATCTGTTTCAAATCTGCCCGTAGCTAATAAAATTGTAAAAGAAGTTCTCTGCTTGCCTTTTTATGGTGGACTTGAAACTGAGGATGTTGTAAGAATTTGCGCTCTTCTGAAAATCTTTCGTTAGAATATTATCATATGAATCCAATGGTCAGTGTATGCATGGTTACTTATAATCATGAGAAGTTTATTGCTCAAGCAATCGAGAGTGTTTTGATGCAGAAGACTGACTTCTCGTTCGAGTTGGTTATAGGGGAGGACTGTTCAACTGATAATACCCGTAAAATAGTCGTTGAATATAAGCGGCGTTATCCAGATAAAATTAAACTTCTACTCGCGGAAAAAAACTTAGGAGCTGGACGGAATTTTGTTCAAACTATTAAAGCATGTAGAGGTAAATATATTGCCTTATTAGAGGGCGATGATTATTGGACGGACAATTATAAATTACAAAAACAGGTTGACACACTAGAATCAAACTCGGCATATGTCATTTGTTTTCACAATGCAGACGTATTCTATGAGGATAAAACGAGAAAATCTCATTTGCATAATAATATGAATTTAAGAAATGAGTTGACCATAGAAGATTTGTTCCATGGGAGTAATATTATATGCACGTCTTCATGTTGTTTCCGAAATAATCTTTTTGAAGAATTTCCTCAATGGTACCTTGAGGTGGCGGCTGGTGACTGGGTTCTGCATGTTTTGAATGCCCAGTATGGAAAGCTTGTTTTTTTACCGCAAACTATGAGCGTTTACAGAGTCAATGCAGGATCGACCTGGAACTCCAAAAATCGTTTGCAAAGATTAAAAAAATCACTGAGTGCACGCGAACACATAAACCAACATTTCTCTTACAAATATAATAGGGCAATTGGAAAAGTTATAGCGCAATGGTCAATAGAAGTAGCAAAACTTGAAAAAAAAGAGGGCGACTTAGAATCTGCTAATCAATTCTATCAAAAGGCTCTTCAAGCACTGTGGTCGATAACCCCTTTTCCCTTAGCTCTTATCCTTAAGATATATATATCTTATCACTTTCCATATCTGGAAAGATTGTTCATGTTCTCGGAGAGGGTAGCACGAAAGATTTAACATGTTAATGCGGTATTGCACATTATGAGAGGACTAAAGGCATCTTTTAGCGTATTCCCATGGCCAAAAACCAGAGGAGGGCCTGATGTCATGATTCGTCGTTTTATCGACTCAGCCAAGAGCCGCCGTTACACTGTCAAGCCAGACTGGCGCATTTCCAGTAATCAGCCTTGCCTTCTTAACATTGGACATCGCTCTCAGGAGAAAATTCTTGACAGCAGAAGACAAGTCGTTTTTCGTGTTGCTGGAATGTTTCTGCGAGACTATTTTGATCGAATGAGAGCAGTGTACAAGGACCGGGTTTTTAAACCTGAATTTGAAAAGGCTAATGAGAAAATTCGCCATGCACTGAAAACAGCCAGTTTCGTTATTTACCAGAGCGCTTGGTCCAAAAAGAACCTCGACAGCCTTTATCAGCGACCAGATGGCACATGGAAAATAATTCCTAACGCGGTTGATCTGAAGTTATTTTCTCCTCGCACAGAATGGCCTCGACGCCCTAAAGAAATTCCTGTATTAGGTGCGGTTGGCTCACTACGGTACCGCTCACGGATGGAGGTTCTTTTTGATGTCGCAGAACGATTGCCAGTGAGACCACATTTGCTTCTGATTGGGGATATGGATAAATACTGTCATGATATATTGTTGAAGTCTTTGGCTAAACCATTATGGAAGAATAATATTACCCACATAAAATCAGTTCCACCGGAACTGCTGCCTCAATACTATCACATGATGGATTGTATGGTTCATACAGTTGCAGGAGATTCTTGTCCCAATGTTGTTGTCGAGGCTTTAGCTTGTGGCGTGCCTGTCGTTTGTCCGGAAGATGGGGGAACTAAAGAGCTGGTTGATGATGCAGGTTTCAGTGTCGTAGATCCAGATGGGATATGCGGAGAATCAATGCGTGACGACATGGCAAAAGCCATCATGCAGATACTTGAGCGACTGCCCGATTATCAAAAAAGAGCGCGGCAAAGAGCTGAGAATAACAATAATTTGGAAATTCTTACATCGCAATATCTCAAAGCACTTGGGTTCCCTCCATATGCTTATGAGCGAGGATACAAGTACAAAGTTGCCCGTGCCATCGGAAATCTGGTTGGTTTTGTAACTCCAAAAATTACAATTGTGAACAATGAAAAGCCAAGGATCGCTCTTATATTGTGGGATTGGAATATTGGTGGCATTGCTTCATGGATGTTTCGCTTGGTTAAAGCGCTGCCCGAGTATGAATTTCATTTCATAGCTACACATCTGGAACAACATGCTCCTGAATGCGATGAATTGGGAAGATTTGCATACCTTCCGAGTTTCTGGAGCCTTCGTAATTATCTGCGACAGAAAAGAATTTCGTTGCTCCAGGTGCACAATAACCGCTGGCCCATAGATGCAGCAAAAGCTGCTGGAATCATAAATATTATTGAACGTACAGACGGTGCTCGCAGTTGCTGTTCATTGTCCAAAAATGAACTTCATTATGTCATTGTGTCTGCTGCGGGGACACTCCCATATGTTCGCGCCTTCTGGCCTCATGTTACAGCAAAGGTTATTTACAACTCAATTGATTTGTCGGAAGTGGACAATATAGAAGCCAAACGGATAGCACCATCCAACTGCATATCTATAGGTCGCTGCTCGCGGTTCGGGAAAGGAAAGCGTCTGGATCTTATAATTGATGCGATTGCAATGTTAAAACAAAACGGGCTGCCGGTGCATTTGACATTAGCAGGAGAGGATTCACGACTAAAGGGAGCAATTCCCGTTGAGAAAGAACTCCGTGAACGGGCACTTGATTTAGGAGAAACAGTTCATTTCTATGGCAAAACAAGCGATCCTATCGCACTTGCAAAAGGCTTCGATATCGCAGTGTGTACGAGTGACCCTTTTAATGAGGGAATACCCAATTCTCTCATTGAACCGATGGCGTGCGGAAAGCCTGTAATAGCAACTGACGTCGACCAAGTCTCCGAACTTGTTGAGGATGGTGTTAATGGGATTCTCGTCCCACCAAGCAATGTCAGAGCGATTGCAGAGGCTCTCGAGATCTTAGTTCGGGACCCAGAAAGAAGAAAAGCGATGGGGCGAGCTGCACGAGAAAAAATAGAAAAAAGGTTTTCTTTCGCTGTAGCTCTTAAAAAATATAAGGAAGTTTATAAAAGCATTCTTCAAAATGAATAAATATTCATACCGAATTCTTCATGAAAAGATTCTTCCTATTCCATCGGGAAGTCATTATAACAGTCGTAAAACCCGCTCAGAATTTGTTGTACGCCAATTTGCACCAATTATTAAAGGCAGGATATTGGATGTAGGTTGTTTTGAGAAAGACCTTTCAGCAGTATTGCCTGAAGGTGTTGAGTATGTAGGGATTGATCTTTATGGTAATCCCGACATTAAATTCGACCTGGAATCCGGATCTCTACCTTTTGATAACCGTTCATTTGATGTTGTAATTTGCGTAGATGTTCTGGAACATCTTGAAAATATTCATTTTGTTTTTGATGAACTTTTACGCGTCAGTCAAAAATATGTTATCATTGCTCTACCAAATTGCTGGCATGGAAATTGGCGGTGGATTCTACCTTGGGGTTCTCATACAAGTGGAAAATATTATGGTTTGCCTGGTGATCGGCCTAGTGACCGCCATCGTTGGTTTTTTAACACAATGGAAGCAGTTGAATTTCTGGAAGTGAAAGGCAAAAGTAATAATGCTGAAATCATAATGTTGGATTACATTATTCCCCAAAGGACTGTTAAGCGTTTTCTGCTTCACATTATCTTTGGCCGGCATTTCCTTAACTGGGCGGTATCAACCGTATATGCTGTCTTTGAAAAGAAATATTAATGTGCATAATAATTTGATGATCAATAATATGCATCATCGTCATAACTCGCGACTTCCACTCAGTGTTTTTTTTATCGCTGTTTACTTTGTCTTTTACTTTGTTGTCATGCCGAGCGGAATGCTTTTTGAAAAGGAAAGTGAAAATCGATTACCGCTCTTGTTAGGAGTGATCATGCTTGGCACCGCGGTTTTAGAAGGCAGGAATATTGGAAGATATAGAGTTCCCGCATTATGGTTTTTTCTATTTAGTGCGGGCTACCTTATAAGCGGTTTATGGGGGCCATCAGGGATTGTTGAAGCTTTCAGACTGCTTTTCGCACAAATTGGAATAGGTTTGGCATTAATGATAAGTGTGCGTCGAGTAAGGCATCTCGACATGATACTATATACTATTTTGTTTTCTGCACTTCTCAACGCCTTTTATGGATTGTTATTTATGTTTCTGGGCTTTGAGTCAATTTGCGAAGTTTTTCTTAGTAGTGGAATGGTTCCCGGTAGGGATCCTTATGCAATGCGATTAACCGGTTTTCTTGAAGATCCGACCTACTGCGGGCTGTTGCTTATGTTTGGATATTTCATCTCACTCCATGAGGTGATCAATAGAAGGTTGCAAAAGGTATTAAAGTTTATGTTGTCAGCGGGTGTGCTGTTAATCTCGATTTATTTAACTTTTTCAAGAACTACCTGGATATCAACTATATTTGGCACAGCTATCTATTGGGGGTTCTACAAACTGAAATTAACTCAGAAACAGTTTATTGTAATGACTTTGTCCTTTGTCATCGTCGTTGTATTCAATGACTTCTTTGCATACGTTACAGCCCAGAACATTGATCGATTTAGTTTTTTGCATTCAGATTCACGAACGTGGCTGTGGAACGCCTATTTTAAAATAGCAATCCAGAAACCTTTGGGGTATGGAGTCGGCAGTATTGAGGAGTTGCGAAACTCGCGTCTACTGCTCAATTTGATTGATTCAAATGCCAGACCACATAATATGTATTTAATCATCTGGATTGAATCAGGATTGCAGACCCTTATTGCTCTGATTGCCCTGATCTTAATTGCTGTGAAGTATGAATGGTCACTCCAGCAGTATCAAGACCCATTAACCGGAAAGCGATATGGTGCGTTGGCCATCGTAACTGTAACTTCTCTATCCCTTGGAATATTCGGTCTTGGCGGATTGCTTAATTTGCTTTTCCTATCTATTGGGTTATCCTTCTTGACATGGCTTTTTGTAAAGGAAAGCAAGCTCGTTCGAGAATAGAATTGTTTTTCTATTTGAAGGCATTAGGGCGTAAGGGATTATTAATGTCAATAAAACTTCCGATAGTCCCAAGATAAATTAAGCATGAAGATTGCTTTTTTATTGCCATCTATGAGACGGGCGGGCGCTGAATCTGTTGTTGCGAATCTATCGCGTGGCTGCGCAAAAGCTGGTCACGAAGTTCACTTAGTAATTGTTGGAGGGCTATTTGAATATAAAGAAGAACTTGAAAACACCTCTGTGCAAATTCACTGTCTTAACTTATATGAAGGATTAATCCGCTATTATCAGCAACTGCTGAGACGGAGAATTAAGAATAGGCTGGTTGATTTTTTTATACGCCTTCGCCCGGATATTCTGCACTGTCATCTCTCTCATAGTTTAATCATGGCAGGTCCTGCCATTAAGAAATGCGGATTAAGAACCATATATACCTTCCATGGAATTGAACCAGCATTTACCAGGAATGACTGGATATCCCGATGGCGAAGCTATGAGCTCATACGCACGATTAAAAGTACCCATTGCTCTCTTCTTGCAGTTTCGTCTGAAGCAGCGCGTTCTGCTGAAAAAGGCTTGGGACTCTCTGCTGGATCAATTGCCATTCAGCCTAATCCGATTGATCTGGACTACTGGAAACCTCTGTCAAATATTAAGGAGCAGCCACTACCTACAGCGATTATGGTAGGAACTTTGTATCCTCTCAAGATGGTTCATATTGGAATTCAGGCAATAAAGAAAATAAATTCCCATCTAAATTTTGCCTTGACAATTGTAGGAGATGGAACTGAAAGGTCTAATCTTGAAAAACTATCTCACGCACTGGCAATTGAAGATCGCGTGGAATTTCTTGGCGTTCGCAGAGACGTTAGGAAACTTTTACAGGAGGTAGGTGTTATGTGGCTGTTAAGCGAGAGAGAAGGAATGCCAATCGCTGTTTTAGAGGCAATGGCAGTTGGATTGCCCGTAATAGCTACCAATGTTTCAGGAACGAGGGAGTTGATCGAGGATGGTAAGAACGGCATCCTTGTGCCTATCGGCGACGCTCAGGCCGTTGCTAATGCCACATTGCAACTGTGGAAGGATGAAGATTTGAGAGAGCGAATAATTAGAGAAGGAAGAGATTCTGTAAAAAGATATAGTTTAGATATCATTGTTAAGCAGCATGTGGAAAGATATTATGAAGCCCTATGTTAATATATGGCTACCCTTAACTTTGCCAAGGTCTCACTTTTAGCCTGTCCGAGATGCCATTCGCCATTGAAATTTCAGAATTTCACTTTGTTCGACATGTCAACTCATAAAGGTTTGAAAAAAATATTGTCAAAAATATTCTATGCGCGACCGAGTCTGAGTCTTAATATTGCTGCAAAAAAAAATTATAGTCATCTTTGTAAACTGCTGGAATCAAAAGTACAAAGTATAGGGCTTGTGATTGGCTGCGGTGAGGGAGGCTCAGGCATTGAAAACCTCTTAAGGACTCACGGCCTGCGCCTTGTTTTTTCAGATGTCCGCTGGACATCCGGAATAAATATTTTATGTGACGGACATCAGTTGCCCTTTTGTAATGAGTCCTTTGATTTAGTGGTCATACAGGGAGTTCTCGAACATGTATTTGATTATGTGCGAGTGGCTGATGAAGTAACCCGCGTTCTGAAAGATGATGGTCTTATCTATTGCGAATTTCCTTTCTTACAGCCAAATCATGGAGGCGCTTTCGATTTTACCCGCCTTACCTATATGGGGCATAGGAGATTGTGGAGACACTTCGAACAGATTGATGCAGGTGCATGCGGTGGCCCCGGGATGGCATTGGCCCATATGACTAAAGCATTTATGCGAAGTTTATTTCGCTGGAAACTATGGCAAAAGATGGCTGATTTTATTACCGATTGGACTTTATGGTGGTTGAAGTGCTTAGATTTAAAGATTGCAAAAACTCCAGCTGGTCTTGATAGCGCCAGCGGGTATTATTTCATAGGGCGCAAAGTTGCTTATGATTTGTCGGATGATGAACTTACCAAATTTTACAGAGGGGCTCAGTGAGTTGCTGCAAGATCAGATAACAGGTGAAATATCCATTATACAAATTGGTTTTCTTACCTATGATTTGCAAGAATTCACTGCGGATTGCGTGTCACGAATTGCTAAGGTTTTACCGTACAATATAAAGGCTTATCCTGTATTTGCTCGTATTTCAAAAGAGCATGTTGATTTTTCTTATCGTCCTACAAAACTCAAGGGACACTTTTTTGCCGTGAGAAAAAAAAGAAGTACTCCTGAGGGCTTGACATCTTCAGTGAACTGGGGTGCTGCCTGGGACTGCGCGCGAAATAACCAGATAGTTGTGCTATTTGGAATTCAGGGTGGTACAGCGCTTGTCGCAACTTTGTTAGCAGTGATAATGAGAAGAAAGCTGATTTCCGTCAACCAAACCTTGCCACCTGAATGGGAACTAAAGAGGCGCTGGTGGATACGCTGGCTCAAGGGTTGGATCTTACGCCGCTGCCAAGTTCATATAGTACAAACCCCGGTTTCGCGAGAAACCCTCTCTCGCATATATGGAATCTCCAAGAATAACTTTGTTGACGCACCCTTCGAGTCGGGTGTATCTGTTTTCAGCAAGCTTTTTTCGGAGATTTATCAAAACAAAGATGAGTTGCGAAAGAATTTCGGTTGGAATAGTAAAGAATGCATATTTATTTTTGTTGGAACACTCTTAAGATTCAAGGGTATAGAAACCATAATAGATGCTTCAGCCATATTAAGAACAAAACATGATAACTTTCGAGTATTTTTATTTGGACCAGAAGCTGCTCAGGCTAAGGAACCAACCATTAGAGATTATGAAGCATACGCAAAGAGGATAGAAGCGGAGAGCATTATTTCATTCTCAGGAAAATGTTCTTTGCATGATTTAGCCAAAGTTTATATTGCGGCAGATATTTTGATGTTGCCAACACAAAAAGATTGTTGGCCAAAAGTTCTTGTTGAAGGAGCAATGGCGGGGTTACCTTTAATAACAACTTCCGCATGCGGTGCTGCAGGTAGCCTAGTGCTTGACGGCCATACAGGATTGGTAATTCCTCCAAATGATGCCAAAGCGTTGGCGGAAGCCATGGAGAAAATGCTAGATATTAATGCTCGTCACTTCTATGGAAAAAATGCAAGAGAATTTTGTCTTGAATTTTGCGATCCGACAAAAGAGACATCTGGCTATGTTAAGGCAATCCAAACCGCTCTCGATATGAGATGAAAATCAAGCCTGACAAACTCCATATCGGCTGTGGAGGTTTTACTCCCGACGGATGGCTTAATACTGACGGCTCTTGGCATGTCTGGATCAGTCGGCATAAGATATTGAAACGTATTGCGATTATTCTTGGCGCCATACCAAAAGAACACTCAAAACTGAAATGGGCTGAGAATATCAATTTGCTTGACGTTCGTTATCCTCTTCCTTTCGACGATAATTATTTTCGCGCCGTATATTCATCTCATGTGCTCGAACATTTATACCGTGATGAGGCATTAAGGTTACTGAAAGAAATTTATCGTGTGTGTCGCAGTGGTGCTGTTGTGAGAACTATAGTTCCTGATTTGCGCACGTTGGTTGATAATTATATCGCCGGGGTTATTTCGCCTAAAGCTCCTGGAAACTCTCCTGCTGATACCTTTATCTATAATTTATTTATGAGATCACCTGTTGCAGATGGGTCTAAAGGGCTCAGACGCATCTATCATTCTATAAAGGAATTTAATACACATAAATGGGCATATGATGAAAATTCTCTTGTTGATCTTTATCATAGTGCAGGATTTAGGAATCCCAAGAGATATAAAGAGCTTGTCAGTAACATCGAAGATATTAAGAATATAGAACGACCGGAAAGGCTGGGCGATAGCAGAAGTCTGATTGTAGAGGCGATAAAGGAATAATGGTGACATGTTACGTACCCGAATATTCTCAAGAAGGGGGATTTGATCAAGTATGATACTAATTCTTGGAGGAGCTGGCTACATTGGATCCCATGTCAATAAGCAAATGAATAGGTTGGGATACGAAACCATTGTTTTTGATAACCTTAAATATGGGCATAAAGAGTTTGTAAAATGGGGGAGGTTTTATCCGGGTGATTTAGGCAATGATGAAGAAATTGATGCCTGTTTTAATAAGTATCCCATAAAAGCAGTAATGCATTTCAGCGCATATGCATATGTCGGAGAATCAGTTGTCAAACCATCAGAATATTATTTCAACAATGTTGTTAATACCCTTAAGGTACTGAATAAGGTACTAAAATACGACGTAAAGTATTTTGTGTTTTCATCTTCTTGTGCAACATATGGGATCCCTAATGAAATTCCAATTAATGAAGAACATCCGCAACTACCTATAAATCCGTATGGGAAAAGCAAGCTTATGGTGGAAGAAATATTAAAAGACTTTGAGAAGGCTTACGGCATTAACTATATTTCTCTTAGATATTTTAATGCAGCTGGTGCTGATCCTGACGGTGAATTGGGGGAATGGCATGAGCCTGAGACCCATCTGATCCCACTTGTATTAGATGTTGCCCTCGGAAGAAGAAATGGCATTGAAATATTTGGAACGGATTACAACACGCCAGATGGAACATGTATACGAGACTACATACATGTGCAAGACCTCGCTAATGCACACGTGTCAGCGCTTAAATACCTATTTGATGGCGGGAAAAGTGACGTTTTTAATTTGGGCAATGGAAAAGGGTTTTCAGTAAGAGAAGTGATAGGCGTTGCAAAAAGTGTAACGGGTAAAGACATAAAAGTGATTGAATCTAAGAAGAGAAAAGGAGATCCTCCTATTCTTGTCGGAAGTTCAGCTAAGGCATTTGATATATTAGGTTGGTCTCCACAATATACAAAAATTGAAGATATCATTCAGACTGCTTGGAAATGGCATCAGAAAGTTTTTAGCAAAAATAACTCATGGCAAAAAAATATCGATTAATTTGGCTTTGTCCTGAATTTACCCCATACCACGAAGTTCTCTTTAGAGTTCTATCTTCAGATCCTGAGATCAGCCTGAAGGTCGAGGTAATGATGGGGAAGACTCAAACTCATCCTTATGAGCTTTCCCAAAACAGGCCATATGAATGGGGAATCGCTGGCCAAAATAAAAGAGTTGACTACAAACTAATAAAAAGTGTTCTGAAAGAACAGGACTCTTGGGTTGTTGTTGCTTCTTATTTAAGACCAACATTAGTTGCAACAATGAACGCATTAGCAAATAATAAAAGAAGATTTATTTATTTTACTGATACTCCACTTCCTCAAGATATAGAATGGAACAGCGGCATGCCATGTAGACGGTCCATGATTCGGCGCTTGGCCAGACGTATAAGATTGCAGTGGATATTTAAGCATGCATATCGTGTTTTTGCTACTGGGGAACCCGGGAAAGATGCTGTAGTTAAGCTCGGCTGCCCCTCAGAAAAAGCCGTATCATTTCCTTTTTGGGTAGATATTAATAGCTTGCATAGAGTAGAGAAACCATCAAAAGAAAATAAGATATTCATAAGTGTTGGACAGCTTATATATCGAAAAGGATATGACATTGCCATCAAAGCTTTTGCAAAGGCTCAATTAAATGGATCTCTAAATGGGATACGCTTTCAAATTATAGGTGATGGGCCAGATCGACATAAACTCGAACAGTTGGTGAAAGAAAATAATTTACAAGAGTATATTCTATTCTCTGGCTGGCTGCAGCCGCCTGAGGTTGCTGAAGCACTCCGAAGGGCTGATATCTTCGTTCATCCTGCGCGTTGGGATCCCTTCCCGGTAGTTGTTTTGGAAGCCATGGCTACAGGACTACCTGTATTAGGATCTGATGCAAGCGGGTCGGTCCTCGATCGAGTTGAAGATGGGGTCTCAGGGTTTATTCACCGAACAGGTGATAGTGTTCAACTTGCTGAACATCTAATGAAAATCTGTTCTGACAGCGATATTGCATCTTCTATGGGAGCAGCGGCACGGTATAAGGCAGAGGAATGGCCACCCGAAAGAGGAGTTGAGATTATTAAGAATATTATGTTTAATGAGTAATCTTCTGGAAAAGAATCATATAAAGTCTGTTTTGATCGTTCAAGGAACATTTGAGGATGTATATGAGTCCGCATGGAAAAAAGCTATTAATACATTAGGGATTAAATGTGAAATCTTTTATACGCACTGCTTTACTCTGCCAGGTTTATTTGGTCGTATTGAACGCCGATTATTTTGGGGGCCTGGCATTAATAGAATCAGAAAGAATCTTGTTGAAAAAGTCAGACGTGAGTGCCCTGATATAACCCTTTTCTATCAGGGACATTATTTCGACCAGCAGACAATTGAACAAATCCGCCCCTTGACTTTTGTTGCAGGCTATCATAATGATGATCCCTTTGGGACAAGAAAAACAATGCTCCGTTACCGTCTTTTACTCCCCGCCCTTCAGAGTTACCATGGTTTTCATGTATACCGCACATGCAATATAGAGGAAGCCCGCGCTTATGGGGTAAAAAATGTTGGTGTATTGATGCCTTATTATCTGCCTGGGCTTGATTATCCACGGGAACTGAGCAATGAGGAATGGAAAAGATTTGGGAGCGATGTTATCTTTGCTGGTCATGCAGAAAACGATATCAGGGTGAGTTGTATTACGGCATCCGTTCGGGCAGGGGTTAACCTGCACCTGCATGGAGAGGATAGATTCTGGAAATCAATCTTGCCTGAGGATGTTCACAAGAAAGTAAAACCCATTAAGAAGGTTATGGGAGAAGATTACAGAAAGGCGCTCAGTGGTGCAAAAATAGCGGCATGTTTTTTCAGCAAGTGGAATAGAGATCAATATACACGACGATCATTTGAAATACCCGCTTGCAGGGTTTTTATGCTCTCGGAAAGGACGCGGGCAATGCAGGACCTTTATGAGGAAGGCAAAGAGGCTGAGTTTTTCTCTACAACCGATGAGTTCATGGATAAAGTTAGGTTTTATTTGAAGCATGAAAATCTTCGTAATCAGATCGCTGAGGCAGGACGCCAGCGTGTGATTTCATCAGGCCATGATATTTATTCACGCATGAAACAGTGGATGGCTGACATTTCTGAATGGAAGGAGCAAATGGAAAGTGCATAAAGACGCTTCACATAAGGTGCTGATGTGAAGGAGGAACATGCACGCTGTCGCCTGTGTTGTTCCGCGAACCTAAAAACTGTATTCAGCTTGAGTCATGAAGGAAAAAATTATACGGTTGTGAACTGTCTGGACTGTGAAATGTTGCAGACTGTTGAACATTATGAAATGTTTTCTCCTGACTATATAAATCTTGCAGACGAAAAAATTAATGAAGAAAGAATTTGGTGTCAAGGAGAACACAAACTGCCAGCCTTTAAACAATGGTCTTTCGAAGTCAGACACCTCTTAGCAAAATCGCAGAAATCTTTTCTCCTGCTGGATGTGGGCTGTGGAACTGGTGGTTTCCTTCGCTATGCCAAAGATCGTGGATTTGATGTATACGGTTTCGATTCATCACAGGCACAGATAGATTATGCACGCAAAAAATTGCCAAATGTTCGTAAAGCGGTATCCCCAATAGAATATCTTAAAACATTAGGGAGAACTGATCTGCGCTTTGATATAGTGACTTTGTGGGATGTGCTTGAACATATCAGGGAACCTTTGAAATTTCTTGAATCCGTTCGTTCTGTTCTAAAACCTGATGGGCTTCTTTTTGTATCAGTACCAAATGGGCGGGCGATGCTTTGGAAACAGCAACTCTATTCATTATTTGGGAAAAAAGACTATTCTGCCTGGGTTCCTTGGGAGCATGTCTTTTATTATTCACCCCAATCACTATCTACCTATTTAATGAAGGTAGGGTTCCACGTTATGAAAACAGGAGCTGTTTGTTGTTATACCCGTCCCCTTTCATTGTTTGAATTAATCCGCAGGATGGGCTTCAAAGCCGCATCTTATTTCCCATCTCTATCTCCGCAAATATATGTCTGGTCACAAGCAACCCGATAATACTGATACATTAAAACAGCTTTCTGTCGGCATTGTGTCCGGTATTTTACATCCCAGGTATGGCGGGCCATCGACTGTTGTTAAAGTACACTTTAAGGGATTATCCCCTTATGCGCACATTAAAATTTTCGGAGTTGCCCAGCACGATGAGTTCGATGATATATTAGAGATATTCCCGAACGCTCATCTTTTTAAAAAAACATTTCCGGATAGGTGGTTCCGCAGTAAAGGCATGATGGAAGCCCTCTATGAAGCATCTTCTCATTATGATATTATTCATGCGCATATGCTCTGGGATTATCCTGTATATGCAGCATGGAAAGCGGCAAAGAGAGCCAAAAAACCCCTCATTATTACACCTCATGGCTCGCTTTCATCTCCATGGAGATATAAGGCATTCCACAAGCTTGTTTACCGCAAATTAATTCTTGAACAAATATTAAATGATACAGCATTCTTACATGTGCTTAATAAATTTGAAGAAATAGCATGTCGCGAATTTGGTATTAAGTGTCCTATTAAAATAATCCCTAATGGATTACCTTTAACAGAATACGTCCGTGTTCGAACACCTGAGCAAGCATTGGATCACTGGCCTCAAATGCGTAATAGACGAGTTCTATTATATTTAGGTCGACTTTGGTCTGAAAAAGGATTGGATATATTATCAACTGCTTGGGCTGAAGCAAATAAGTTATCAAAATTTGCAAAGGATTGGATATTCGTCATTGCCGGTCCGGACTATAAAAATTATAAATCATATCTTATTGACAAGATTAAAGATTTAGGGATTAAGTCTCAAGTACTGATAACCGGACCGGTAACTGGTGAATTAAAACATAGTTTGTTTGCAGCAGCTGAAGTCTTTGTTCTTCCTTCCCGTAGTGAGGGGTTCAGCATGGCACTTCTGGAAGCCATTGCTGCTGGACTTCCGGTACTTTACACAACTGAATGTAATTTCCCTGAGCTTGCTGAAAGTGGTGGGGGGTGGGAGATCCCTTTGCGAGAATATGAATTGATTGCATCATTAAGCGAGATAATAAGAATCCACTCAGATACATTAAGGGCAATAGGCGAAAAAGGGCGGGCTCTCGGATTGAAAAACTACACCATGGAACAGATTTCTTTTCAATTGTTAGAAATGTATAACATAGTTATGGTACATTGATTTAACGAACCCATCGTCTGCAAACCCGAAGAGGCCCTCGACTGCTTCATCAGGACGAAGATGGATATAATTGTACTCGGGAATTATTTTGTTAAAAAAGTTTAACATATAATAGTTTATTGAATAATGACCGATCTTAAAGAAATACATTTTGTAACAATGCTAACGCCGGATGATAGATATAGACACAGTCATGTCAGGTTCAGAGGCGAAGTGCTGAGTTTTGTAGTTCAATATGAGACCAAGATAGAGAGTATATGGTTTCCTGTGGTAAGATATGATACAGAGCATGGTTTTGCTCATCGTGATCTTTTGGACAGGAAAGGTAATAAGCATAAAACACCAATGTTTACAAAAGATTATAATGAAGCATTAACCTTTGCTGAATATGACATAAAATCAAACTGGAAAGCATATAAAAAGGTTTTTCTGGGAGGTGAACATGATGAAAATAAAAATTGATGACTTTTTTGAAAAAAATTCAGAGCTCAGCATAGAATTCAGTAAATATGTATTAGAACACCCTGAACTCGATACTCTTCTGACGGACGATAAGACTATAATCTTCCTGCCTGAATTCGATCCTGAACTCAGAGAGTATAATTTGCAGGTAGCAAGGGACATCGAGGCTGAAGGCGGCAAAGTGCTGTATGTCAAGTTAGGACAGTTATCTCCAAAAATAACGTCACGCTTGATTGGGGTAGAACTCGCTGCGCGTTGATCTGATTTCTTCCACTTTTCCTTTTGCCCGATAAAGGGGTTGCGGTCCCCGTTGTGCTGAATACATCCTTCAATGAAAACAAGCCGATAGTCTGCAAACCTAACCCATATTATTCATAAACCTGATAGAGGCACTTGACCCTGCCTACCGGCAGGCAGGTGTTTTCTCAGGACGAAGATGGATGTCTTGGTTTTGAACAACTTCTTTATAAAAAGAAGTTGTTAGTTTTGAATTTTGAGTTCTTGGTTTTGAGTACATGAATACCCTATGAAAACTAAAAATTAATTACTTATACCTATTCGAGATGAAAACCTATTCGAGATGAAAAAGAGTTTAATAAAAGAAAAAAGTTATGAATTTGCTTTAAAGATAATTGAGATCTACAAGCTTCTTGTCAGTCAAAATGAATATGTTCTATCGAAACAATTACTTAAATCAGGCACAAGCATTGGAGCAAATGTGGAGGAAGCGTTGGCAGGTCAAAGTAGAGCTGACTTTCTCTCGAAGATGTCGATTGCTTCAAAAGAAGCACGAGAAACAAAATACTGGCTTAATCTGTTAGGAGACAGCAGTTTTCTTAATAAAAAATTACTCGCACCACTTGTTGCTGATGCTGACAGTCTCATTAAAATATTGACATCGATTGTAAAAACTACTGCTGCAAATAACTCAAAACCCAAAACCAAAAACTCAAAACTATCGAATTGAAATTTTCAATAATCACCGCTGTATTTAACAACTCCTCCTTTATCGAATTCTGTCTGAGAAGTGTCATGAGCCAGACATACCCCCACATCGAACACATTATCATCGACGGAGGGTCTACTGACGGAACGCTCGACATCATTTTACGCTTTACGAGCTCTTCGTCACGCATCGGGGCTTATGATTCGTTATATGCCGATCACCCGATCACCGATCACCTGAGTCGCGTTCCGCGACTTATCAGTGAGCCTGACAATGGCATCTATGACGCCCTGAACAAGGGGATAAGAATGGCGACCGGCGAGATTATCGGATTCCTTCATGCCGATGATTTATATGCCGATGAATCTGTCATTGAGAAAGTCTCAGAAGTCATGAGTCAAAGCAACAGGGAAAGCTGCTACGGTGACCTGATTTACGTCAATAAAAATAATACTGAAAAAATAATAAGGCATTGGAGGTCCTGTCCTTATCAGCAGGGATTATTTCAAAAGGGCTGGATGCCGCCGCACCCGACTTTTTTTGTGAAACGCAGGGTCTACGAAAAATATGGATTGTTCAATACAGATTTCAGGATAGCTGCTGATTACGAGCTTATGCTCAGATTTCTGGGAAAACATAGAATATCAACCTTCTATATCCCTGAAGTGCTGATCAAAATGAGGGTCGGAGGCGCAAGCAACCGCAGCATCCCCAACCTCATAAGAAAATCATCTGAAGACTACCGCGCCATTCGCATGCATGGTATCGGCAGGTTCCCTACCCTTTTTCGAAAAAACCTCTCCAAGATCCCGCAGTTCTTTAAAAAACAGTAATCAGTGTCTGTTTATAAACGCGGTTTGTCTTTCTGTCATTCCGGCAGTCCTTAAGCCGGAATCCAGTTTTTTATCCCGAAAGCTTTCGGGACCGGATGCCCGATTGAGGACCCCCCGATGTGAGTAGTACTGAAAGGTTATCAAACCATCAAGCGAACAGACTGCAAGCCTTTTATGATATACTTATTTTTGTAATACAGAAAGCGGCAATGCATAGCCCACTTATTAAGGTTCTCATAATAGAACGCACATAATTTCAATAAAATCCCTCCCAACCTCCCTTTGCCAAAGGGAGGAATATACCCCTCTTTGGCAAAGTCGGAGACTCGACTCTACGAGAGGGGCAAGGGGAGATTTTCTGACAAAATGTCTATCCAATTTTGAGAACATTAGTATGTCTCAAGGAAACCTCAATATGATGCAGTTAAGCAAAGAAACTAACCTCCTTCTTTTCCTCTCCAGAGTCATGCCCGAAGCTCCAATCCTCGAACAGGCACAATCATTGATTTTCTCAGGCGTTGACTGGGAATCCCTCCTCTCTATTTCCATTAAACACGGCACATCTAATTTTATCTACAAAAATCTTTTAAAACTCAAACATATTCCACAGGATGTCCTTAAAAGATTCCAGGGCATCAATAACAATACAATCCGTTCCAATATCCGTCTGACCTCAGAGACAGACAGGCTGCTGGACAGACTGAATGAAGCGGGTATCGAAACTATAGTTCTTAAGGGACCGATAACATCAGAAAAGATATTCGGGAATATCGGGCTTTATCCATCAGGCGACATAGATATGCTTGTAAAAGTTGATGATATAGACAGGGCAAGGCGGTCACTTGAGTCAGAAGGTTATGAATTAATTGATAAAGGCTTTGATGAGTACCGGGATTTCTTTATAAAAGAGCTTTATCATATAAGCCTGACAAATGGCAGATACACCATTGAGGTTCACTGGAATCTTTTTTACAGATATTTCACAGCGCCTCCTGAATTCTGGTGGGATGAAAGCATGATCGTCGCATCCGCTGGGCGTCAATACAGGTTTTTGTCACCTGAGAAAAACATTCTTTACACATCTTTCAGGCTTTTCTCGAAGGCTTTCAGTCCTTTAAGATTTCTTGTCATTGTTGCTGAGATTGTCAGGTATTACAAAGATGAAACAGACTGGGAAAAATTATTTTCCTATGCCGGTAAATATAAATTTGAGAATGTCTTAAGGGTCAATCTGAGGCTTTCTCATGACCTGCTCGGAGCGCCGGCGCCTGAAAGATGCATTAGTATCAAAGGTCTGCGCATGAAGATGCTCCATAAAACTGTATGCGGAATGATACTGAAGGGAGATAATCTTCATCCTCTGAATAAAGTTCTGATAACATTTCTGAGAGATGATATATCCGGCGCTTTTAAAGTACTGATCCGCAGGATGTTCCCCTCAATGGGTGAGATTGTTTCAAGATATAAACTGCCTGCTGATTCGTTCAAGGCAACGGCTTATTATATTCTGAATCCGATATTGGTTCTTATGAACAGGCACAGAGATCAACGTCTAAGTTGATAGATATACCCTTTACCCCCCTTCGGAAACCATAACTCCCCCTTTACCCCATAGGTGTTAACTTAAGAAATGCATGAACTATAATCTGACAGAATGTAAATAATTTATCCGTAAAATCTCCCCTAACCCCTCTCGCAGAGTCGAGTCTCCGACTTTGCCAAAGAGGGGAATCTTGAATCATCCCCCTTTGAAAAAGGGGGAAAGAGGGGGATTTTATGATTAAATACAACATATTTCTCCTTAACTTAACACCTATGCCCTTTACCCCCTCTTATCTTAAGAGGGGGAGAGGCGCCGTGCCTGCCGGCAGGCAGGGAGCCTGGGGGCGTTATCTTAAAAAGAGTGTAGTAAACCCCGTGTTCTTCCAAAAAGGAAATTTATTTTCATCCCCCGCTGAAAGCAACAGGGACATTCTAATGGGGTAAAGTACCGACTCTATTACGCGAAGACCCAAATAAAAAAAGCCCTGAAACAGGGCTTTTTTTATTTTCGTATCAATATAAATCTTTTTTTATTTTTTTCTCTTCCTCGCAAAAATCCCGAATCCTAAAAGTCCAGCGCCAAGAAGAAGAAGCGTAGACGGCTCAGGCACTGCTGCGCTTGTATGATCATTTTCAAGCCTGACATTGTCAAACTGTACTGAAGAATTCCCTATTTTGGTAAATCTTATTTCTAAAGGCTGACCTATGAAAGAGTTATCAGCACCTACCAAATAAGAAATACTAGCAGTTACAAAACTCCCTTGGACCAATGAGCTAAAACCACTATTTAATATAGTACCATTAGATAATAATTGAATTCCATAAAGAGGTTCTCCTGATAAACCATCAAGACGCCATCCAACATCAACACTTAATGTCAGTAGTGTATCTGCAGTGATAAAATAGTCCGAAATTATTTGAGATATATAAGCTCCATTATTGTTGATGTATGCTACATTTGATCCATCGGGTATAGTGACTCCTGTACCATAGTTAGAAACTCTGGGATTATAAACTCCCGCGCCCCATGAAGTTGGTCCAAGAGAAGTTGTCCAGCCTGTAATTCCTGGGCTACTGGATCCATCGCCAAGCACAATAGCCTCAAAGCTATAATTTTCTATCGGAACCGGCAAGGCTTCTGAAAGAAGTGGAGTGAATAAAAGCGCTAATAGTCCAATTACATAAAATATCCTTTTCATTTTAACCCCCCTGCTAAGCTCTGTTAATTTATAATTAATAGTTTCCATTTTTATCCTTGTGCTTATTTATTAGCAAACATAATGCCATGCTTGCAACCTGCTGATTTCATTGGATTCTGTTTGTTCTGGCATTGATTTTTAGTGTTCGGATGTAAAGAATTACGACGGATAATTTCTGCTTAAAAGGCGATCCTGGGCTTGAAAATGGAGCAAAATATCCCGACTGTTTTAATCAACAGCGATAAGATGCCGTATTCCCCATTAAAATCAATCTGTTAAAGATACTTCACTCCATGATTTTCAGTAGATACCCGCTTGTTTGGGAACATGGCATCGGTTTCAACCCATTAATTTCATGTTAACTTTCCCGACAAGGATTCCGGGAAATTTAATATCCTGCAAAACTAATTGATTTTGCTGGATTTACCCTGTAACACAGAAAGCCGATAGAACCCATAAAGACAAAGAAAAAAACAGAGGTTTTAGTGATTTTTCCAAAATCCTTGCACCTCCGGGGTGAATGTTTTATACTGTTTTGCATGAAAAGGGACCCTCTTTCCAGTGATATCGTCTATCACGTCTTCACCAAGAGCATTGCCGGCTACTGCGCCTTCCTCATCCGCCTTACACTCTCCCTGCCGCTTGCGCAGTAATCCGTCAATCTCTGTCAGTTCCTCGAAAAGATACCACTTTTCAGGATCGGGAATAATCAGAAAATCAGTTTCGGATAAGGTTAGAACTGAGAAATTGTGCTAAAATAAGGCAATAAGGAGTTTTATGGCGATAATAATAGTAGAAATAAAGGAGAAAATATATGGCAAGACTAAAAGAGATAGATATTGATATCCTGCCCGATGAAGTGAAAAAGGAGTTAATCGATTTCTATGAGTTTCTGTTAAAAAAATATGGCAAAAAAAACTTTAAACTTAAAAGCCCTGTGAAGGATAAAAGAGTTTTTTTTGAATCTGTGAAAAAACATGCCATAAACCTACCCAAGGACTATAAGTTTAATAGAGAAGAATTGCATGAACGATAGGGTTTTCATAGATACAAATCTCTGGGTATACCTGCATGCTGACGATTCAAATAAAGAAAAGACGGAAATAATAAAGAGCCTTGTTGATAATTATTTTGAAAATATTATCATCAGCACACAAGTCCTTGGAGAATTCTTTCATATCCTTTCTAAAAAAGGACTGAAGGGAAAAGAGGAAGCGAGACAGATGGTGTTGGGAATATCTTCAAATTTCAATGTAGTTGACGTCCTTTATCCGGCGGTTATAAAGGCTATGGATATCAGCATACTCAATGGTTTCACATATTGGGATAGTTTAATATTGGCTGTTGCATTAGAGAATAAATGTTCAATGCTTTATACGGAAGACATGCAGCATGGTCAGAGTATAGAAGGAAAATTAACAATAAAGAATCCTTTTAAGCAAATTGAATAAAGAAATTAGTCGTCCCTCCCTCACGACTATGCGCTTCCGCTTCAACCTCCAGCCAAACTCCTTCAAAATCCTCCCCTACTACCTCCTCAACCCCTTCATCCTGCTTTTCAGAAAGAAAAAACGCTGACAATCCGTACAGCCGGAAATCATCAAACTATTGCCCCCTGAATCCTTGCACCTCCGGGGTGAATGTTTTATACTGTTATGCATGAAAAGGGACCCTCTTTCCAGTGATATCGTCTATCACGTCTTCACCAAGAGCATTGCCGGCTACTGTATATTTCGGGACAGGCAGGATTATACCCGCATGGTCAATCTTATCCGCTATTATCGCATCGAAAAACCGCCGACAAGATTCTCTGCGTATATGGCGCTGAAAGACAAAGAGCTGTTCTTTGATACATACTGTTCAGGGAAGGACAGCATAGTCGACGTCATTGCCTACTGC
>JBFMDL010000004.1:0-60336 GCA_040753635.1 Nitrospirota bacterium
TACGCGGCCATTTGAGGTCATTGCAACAAAATCCTAAAAAGATTTGTGCATTTTTTCACGAACCCAATGTCCGATATGCTGCTTTATAAAAAATTATGTATCCTTACTTATGACCGTCTTAGTAACTTAAGAAATGCATGAACTATAATCTGACAGAATGTAAAGAATTTATCCGTAAAATCTCCCCTAACCCCTCTCGTAGAGTCGAGTCTCCGACTTTGCCAAAGAGGGGAATCTTGAATCATCCCCCTTTGAAAAAGGGGGAAAGAGGGGGATTTTATGATTAAATACAACATATTTCTCCTTAACTTAACACCTATGCCCTCAAGGGGGAGGAACTATAAGGTAATCCCGTGGCAAGACCACGTGGAATTACAAATTAAAAATATAAGGCGGGCAAAACCTTGGAGGGAGCCTCGGCGACCGAGAATGTCGATACGACTCTGCGAGTGCGAAAACACTATGCCCTGCCTCTATCAGGTTTATGAATGATAATATGGGTTCAAAATAATTACCCTCAGATATATAAATCCTGTTTTTTAAAGGTTTGATAAAAATGAAATTCCTCTTGCGGAGTCGGGCATGAGACATATCACAGTTTTGGGGGGAGGACCGGCCGGTCTTGCTGCAGGATATTATGCGCGGAAGAGCGGACTGCCTTTTATGATTTACGAAGCCGCCGGCCATGTAGGAGGCAACTGTATAACCTTCAGGCACGGCGACTTCTTTTTCGACTCAGGGGCGCACCGTTTCCACAATAAGCTTCCAGATGCGACCAGAGAACTCCAGTCGCTCCTTGGCGATGATTTCAGGAAAATAACCGCTCCAAGTTCCATATTCTACAAGGGGAAATTCATTGATTTCCCGCTTTCACCCCTGAACCTTTTAAAAACCATCGGCCCATCCCCGGTTTTCAAGGCAGTCCTGGAGCTTATCGCTGCAAGAATTACCCGGAACAAACAAAACGGCAGCTTTAAGAGTTTTGCGCTTAACACGTACGGGGAAAGCATAGCCGAATGGTTTCTCCTCGGTTACTCGGAGAAACTCTGGGGAATGCCTTCAGACAGCCTCTCTCCGAAAATCGCAGGGAACCGCATGAAGGGACTCAACCTCAGGACATTCATCATAGAATCATTGCTGGGGCAGGATGCAAAGACAGAGCATCTGGACGGCTCTTTTTACTATCCTGCAAACGGCATCGGGGAGATTCCCGAAAAGCTGGCAGAATTCTGCGGAGTAAAAAACATCAGGAAAGCTGCAAAGATCACAAAAATCCTGCATGGTGATGACAGAATTCTGGGCATAGAGGTTAACGGCGACGAAAAAATTGATACTGATATCGTAATCAGCACTCTGCCGATTGACCGTCTTTTGCAGATGATGGAACCCCTGCCGGATGAAGAGACCGTCCGTCTGGGGAAAGCGCTCCGTTACAGGCATCTCATCCTTATAGTTTTTTTTCTGGACAAAGACCTTGTTTCTGAAAATGCTTCAATCTATTTCCCGGACCCTGGGTTCCCTTTCACGCGTATCCATGAACCAAAACAGAGAAGTCCGCTTATGTCTCCCTCAGACAAAACCTCTCTTGTAACAGAAATCCCCTGCCAATATGAAAACGGGGTCTGGAATACAGAAGATGAAGAGCTTATCAGACTTGTCAGTTCAAAACTCATCCGGACCGGATTGATAAGAGAGTCGGAAATTATCGATGCCCTCGCGCTCAGGATCCCCTATGCCTATCCTGTCCTTGAACTCGGCTTTGAAGAAAATATCGTTAAGATCGCCGAGTTTCTGGGAGGTTTCAAGAACCTGAAGCTTACAGGAAGAAACGGAAGATTCATTTACAGTCACATTCACGATATGATGAAAATGGGGAAAGAAATTATTGAAGAATTCTGCGCAGGCGATACTCACTGCAATCCGGTCTGATTTGATTCATAATGTCATTTGATAAATATAAATCCGTATTTCCACTCTACTGGTGGTTCTTGAGTATACCGGTCTTGATCCTGTCCCTGTCCTATATCTTTCTTGCTGTCGAACATAATAATCTCAATCTGCTCTTCACAAAGGTTCACGAAAGCGGCAGGTATACGCTTATCGAAACGATATTATACTTCGATCACTTCAGCAGGGAGATCCTCATATGCGTCATAACCGCCCTGGCATTCGCAATCTCTTTCTACATCCATGTCCCCTTAGACAATATTAATACGTCTTCTGTCAGGAAGGCGATGAACATGTCCCTTTCATTTCTATTGATTTTCCTGTCCCTCACAATTTCAGGGGCAATATATAAAAAAGGCATGCAAGGTTTTTTTCTGGACCTCCTCCAGTTCCGCACAAGAGACGATGTCCTCGCATATGGAAGCCACTGGCATTATCACCTTCTGCATTTATTTTTCATGGCAGGCGCGGCAATGGGGTTATCATTCATTTACCGGGACAAGTCCGGCATATCGAAAGCAGAGATGAACCGGTTTGCTCCCCTGCTTATATTTATCTGGGCAGCAGCCGTCTGCCTGTTTACTCTGATTTTCATCCCGAACCTCAAACCCTTCACCGATACCAGGTATCTGGCGCATGAGTTCAGGGAAATAGTAACTCATACAACTGTATCGATGCCCTTTGCATTTGCGTGTCTTATTTATCTTGAAAGAAAATATACTATCAGACCCTCCCGGCATAAAATCACAGGGAGCGGGATCAGGACAGGGATGCTTTATATCCTCGGAGTTTCTTTGATCCCCCTTTTCATTATATCCCGGCTCATTGGAAGGGATATCATGTCAGAGGCTCAAAAAAAGAACAGCTTCCTTGATCTATTTGCTTCACATTATTTTGAACATACACTGGATTATATATTTTTGACTCTTCTTTCGATATTTTTTTATACTTCCTTTGTCTATATATCTATTAAAATGGGGCTTCGTGGAAGTAAGTGGGTAAAATCTTATTAAAAAGGCATACTCGTTGGTAATCCCCACTTTAGAAAAGGGGGGTAAGGGGGGATTTGAAAACTCTTGGAAATAGATATGCTTTCGTATAATAAAAGTATATGGAGCAGGTTATTATTAATAAAATCTCCCCTAACCCCTCTCGTAGAGTCGAGTCTCCGACTTTGCCAAAGAGGGGAAATGGAGAGGATTGATCCACTCGAATACACGAAGAGCTATTTTAAAAATGCTTAACATAATAACAAAATACGGAAAAATCCTGGGCATTGTTTTATTTGTCATTATAGTTTTTTCCCTGGACTGGAGGAAAACGATCGGCATTATCAGCAGGATCGATCTGAAATTTTTATTTTCAGCGGTAATGCTGTTCCCTCTCTTTGTCTTCCTGAAGGCGCTGAGATGGAATATTCTGCTTAAAGGGCAGGGGCTTGACTACCCATTAACATCCTGTTTTACCGTCTATCTCTCCAGCAACTTCCTCGGAGTGTTGACGCCGAGCAGGGTTGGAGAGATATCAAAGATCCTTTACCTCAAACAGGATAGGGACCTCTCATTCAGCAGGGGATTGTCAAGCGTGCTGGCCGACCGTTTTTTTGACCTGTCTATTCTTTCGTTTGTTGCGTTTATCGCCTTCTTTGTTATTTTTGAGACTTACAGGCTTTTCACTGCTTCAGTGATCCTGATCTCAATCGCCGGGATCATTATCTTCTGGATAAATTCAAAAAGACTGGACAACTTTATAAAGGGGTTTCTCTACAGGAAAAAACGCAGGAGGCTTTATCGCAGGATAAGGATTTTTTGCCTTTCACTGCTAAGCTTCCGACTGAATACAATCGGTTATTCTTTCATTTTGTCATTTTCAGGGATTATGCTTTTTTTCCTCATATGTCATCTGCTGGCTCTGTCCCTGCATCTTAAGCCGGATCTTTTTTTCATTCCGTTTTCAGTTTCGATAGCCAATTTTGCCGCCATTCTGCCGATTTCCGTATCCGGCATAGGGATAAGAGACTTTGTTTTAATCCTGGTTTTCGGGAAAGCCGGCTTTCCCCCTGAAACAGCGCTGAGCTTTTCCATTCTTTTTCTTTTTTATTTCACCGGTCTGTGGACACTGACAGGCTGGATCGCATGGAATATAAAGCCCATCTCTATCCCTAAAGAACAATTAAAGGAAGAAATAACTTGAAAAAGAAGAGCGGCAAGAAAAGAAAACCCGAAAGGGAACCTCAACCTGAAATACAAAAAGAGACATCCCGCATCCATGTCAGACCCTTAGTCCATATCCTGCTTATTATCGTAATTGGTTTTATTGCGTATTCGAATACCTTTCATGTGCCTTTCCAGTGGGATGATCTCTATTATATAGAAAAAAACCATATCGTAAAAGATTTCAAATATTTCCTTGAGCCAGTAAAAGCTGAAACACTGAAATATTATGACCATTTTAAGAGAAGGTACATTACATATCTTACCTTTGCAATTAATTATAAATTACACGGCCTTGATGTCACAGGCTATCATATCATAAACCTTTCAATTCATACTTTTAATACACTGACTTTATACTTTCTTGTACTGCTCATTTATAAAACTCCCTTTTTCGAGAACTCGGACTTAAAACCTCACTCAAAACATATCGCATTTTTTTCCGCTCTTCTTTTCGTTTCACATCCCCTTCAGACAGAGGCTGTAACATATATTTATCAGCGTTTAGCATCACTGGTCACTTTTTTCTATCTTCTGTCCCTGACCGCTTATGTCCAATCCCGGCTTTCCAGTACCAGCTTCAACCGGCGTATTTTTTATGCTCTCTCATTATTTTCTGCAGTCCTGGCTATGAAAACAAAGGAAAATGCCTTCACACTTCCTGTTGTTATCACACTTTTCGAGTTCTCTTTTTTTAATGGCTCCATAAGGAGACGGAACTTCGGGCTCGTTCCCATGTTTTTAACCATGCTCATTATTCCGATAACTCTTTTAGACTTTGATAAACCATTGGCAATGGTGATAGATACAGCAACAAGAGGCTCTGAACAGCAGATCAACAGAATTGATTTCTTTATTACACAATTCAGGGTTATTGTCACGTATATCCGGCTTTTGTTTTTTCCTGTCAATCAAACTATTCTCTACAGTTTCCCTCTGTCGCATTCGTTCCTTGAGATAAAAGTCATTCTGTCATTCTTAATGCTTCTTGTGATCTTCTCATCTGCTGTCTGTCTTTTTAAGCATTCCAATGATGTGAGCCCTGATATACGGCTTATTGCCCTCGGCATTTTCTGGTTTTTTATAACAATTTCGATCGAATCGGGTGTCATTCCCTTAAATATGGTGATTCAGGAATATCGTATGTACCTCCCTTCAGTAGGGGTTTTTGTCGCATTCACAACAGGATTTTTTCTGCTTTTCAACAGGATTAAGGACAATAAAATTCAGGCAGTTCTTCTATCGATACTCATTATTCTACCCCTTATACTGTCGGTTATCACCTATTCCCGTAACATAAAGTGGAAGGACTCAGTCACTCTCTGGGAGGATGTTGTAAGAAAGGCACCAAATCGTGCAAGAGGATACATAAGACTCGGGACTATCTATTTGTCCTGGAATTTATTGGATAAGGCGATAGAGTATCTTGAAATAGGGCTGAAATTACACCCTAATAATGCAGAAGTCCGTAACTGTCTGGGCTATGCCTACAGATCGAAAGGACTTTATGACAGGGCGATTGAATATTTAATGTCCGCCATCCGCCTGAATCCGGATATGGTTGAAGCTCACTTTAACCTTGCCTCCGCGTATCAGTCCAAAGGCCTCCATGATAAAGCCATTGAATATTACAAGAATGCCCTGCGATTAGCTCCTGAAGTTGCGGAGGCGCACTATGGCCTTGCCTTCAGTTATTACTTCAAAGGTGACGATAACAAGGCTATTGAGCATTTACTGATTGCAACCCGCCTTAAGCCCGATATGTTCAAGGCTCATTATCAACTTGCCGCTGCCTATCAGTCCAAAGGCCTCCATGACAAGGCGATAGAATACTTCAAAAATGCGATTCGCCTGAAGCCGGATATGGCTGAGCTTCATCATGAGCTTGGCATGGTCTATAAATCAAAGGGACTCACTGAAAAGGCTGAAGAGGAATTCAGAACCGCGCTAAAATTAAATCCCGCCCTCAAAGATATGACAAAAAACCCAAAAAACTCCTCTGCCGGAGAATAGGCTTCAGGTGATAAGCCCACCAGCTGCAGCTGCAAAAACATGTTCTTGATACGGAAGGCAGATGTGATGGGAAAGGGCTGCCATCAACACCTTACAGCCCTCAAGTGCGGCCGGCCAGCCCCTCTGTAGAATGCACTATTAGTTAAGTCTGCATTCATGTGAATAATAACTAAATCCAGTTGATTTGCAGAACTTTTGCAGCGCTTCTGCCGTCCTGTTATGCAACGTTTGGATAAAGAGAGACTTTTCGGCATCCTGCTTAGCCCTTTGCTCCCATGTTTTCTGAATATATTGCAACCTCTTCCCTGTATAAATCATGAAGTTTTACCGTCATTTCACCGACTTCATATTTGACATCATCGACCTGAGAAACAGGCATTACCTCTGCTGTTGTGTTCGTAAAAAAGACTTCTGTTGACTTAAAAAGGTCATCAGGTGAGAACATGCCTTCTCTCACCTCTATCCCATTCCTGATTGCAAGGCTGATAACCGTCTCTCTTGTGATCCCGTCGAGTATGCCTGCATCAACAGACGGCGTACACAGCATTTTATCCTTAACAAAAAAAATATTGCTCACTGTTCCCTCTGCAATGAAGCCGTCCGCATTAAGCATTATCGCCTCGTGGGCTCCTTTTTCTTTTGCTTCTATCTTCGCCATGATGTTGTTCAGGAAATTAAGGGATTTGATTTTAGGATCAAGAGCCGCTACAAGATTCCTCCTAATTTTTGCAAAAAACAGTTTTGTGCCGTTTTTATAATAAGCCTCTGGATATTGCCTGAACTGCTCTGCAATTACCACAAAAGTCGGTTCCCTGCACAGTTCCGGATCAAGACCTACAGGACCTTTCCCCCTCGAAACGGTAATCCTTATATATGCATCTGAAAGCCTGTTGGCAGCGAAAGTCTTGTAAACAGCGTCTTTAATAAAATCCTTGTCAGGGATTGCGAGTTTCAAATAAGATGCGGACCGGTTCAGTCTTTCGATATGCTTTTCGAGTCTAAAAACAACGCCGTTATATGAGCGCATTGTCTCATAAATGCCGTCGCCGTAGAGAAAGCCATGGTCATAGACTGATACAACAGCTTCTTCTTCAGCTACTATCCTGTTGTTCAAAAAGATATAAATATTTGCGCTCCTCCCGAACATGCAATAATGAATCACCCTGCGGCAGAGACCGCAGGGTATCTATAAAATCTCCCCTCCCTTGAGGGGAGGGGACTAAGGGGAGGGTGAAAAAAAGAATTATCACCCCCACCTAACCTCCCCCCTCAAGGGGCATACGTGTTAACTTAAGAAATGCATGAACTATAATCTGACAGAATGTAAATAATTTATCCGTAAAATCTCCCCTAACCCCTCTTTGCCAAAGTGGGGAATCTTGAATCCCCCTTTGAAAAAGGGGGAAAGAGGGGGATTTTATGATTAAATACAACATATTTCTCCTTAACTTAACACCTATGCCCTCAAGGGGGAGGGACTATAAGGTAACCCCGTGGCAAGACCACGTGGAATTACAAGTTAACCTTACAGTTTTCTCCTGATATCTTGACGGCATGCCCTGTCAAATCATATCGCCTTAAAAGGATTTGAGGGATGCCCGCCGTGTCCTTTTTGCTACGATAATATTAATTATATACATTTTGCAATTTGCATCTTCAATTTTGCAACTGCAATTCTGGGTCTTGCCCGGCTTCCTTCAATCATGTATTATTTCAATATTGTGGAAATACTTTCCCGGAATAATAAAGGATATCTTTTAATCGTACTTCATGCCCACCTCCCATATATAAGGTATCCGGAACATGAGCGCCATCTCGAAGAAAACTGGCTCTACGAGGCGATAACAGAGACTTACATTCCCCTGCTTAAGACGTTCGAAAACCTTCAGAACGATAATGTGGACTTCAGGATAACCTTATCTCTGACGCCAACGCTTATAGAGATGTTCAACGACCCTCTTCTCAGGGAAAGATATCAAGGATATTTAAACAATCTGATTGAACTTTCCGAAAAGGAAATATTCAGGACACATGGCGATATCAGGTTACAGCCTGTTGCGAGAATGTACAATGAAAGGTTCCTCATGATAAGGCATCTCTTTGAGAATACTTACCGTAAAGATCTGACATCGGAGTTCGGCAGCCTGATGGATTCAGGCAATATAGAGATTATTACGAGCGCTGCTACCCACGCCTACCTCCCTGCGCTGATGATTGTGCCGGATGCCGTAAAGGCCCAGATACTTCTGGCATCTGAACATTACAGGCATGCTTTCGGCAAAATTCCGGATGGGATATGGCTTCCGGAATGCGGATTTTCCCCGGGGATCGACCGGTTTGTAAACGAGGCCGGCATCGATTTTTTCTTTCTCGAAAGTCACGGCATTCTCAACAGCATTCCAAAGAGCAGAAACAGCATCTATGCGCCTGTGCGAACGCCTTCGGGCGCTATTGCCTTTGCAAGGGATGTGGAATCGGCAAAGCAGGTATGGAGTTCGGTTGAGGGTTACCCCGGAGATTTCGACTACAGGGATTTTTACAGGGATATCGGTTTCGACCTTGATTATGAATACATAAAAACTTATCTGCCTTCTGATGTCAGGACATTCACAGGGATTAAATATTTCAGGATTACTGATACATCAGACAACAAGCAGACTTATATCAGGGAAAAGGCCTTGAAAAAAGCAAAATCTCATGCGTTGCATTTCCTGAAATGCAGGGAGGAACAGGTTAGGTTTCTCAATGACAGACTGAAGATAAAACCCGTTGTTACCGCCGCTTATGACGCTGAACTCTTCGGCCACTGGTGGTTTGAAGGGCCGGAATGGCTTGATTTCTTTCTGAGGGAAGGCTCCCGGAAGAAAGAATCATTCCGCTTTATTACACCCCGGGAATATCTTTCGGATAATAAAGTCATCGAGACTGTTGAACCTTCGATGTCCAGCTGGGGATATAAAGGGTACAGTTCAACATGGATAGACGGATCTAACAGCTGGATTTACAGGCACCTGCACAAGGCTGCAAAACAGATGATAAAAATCGCTGCCGATAACATTCATGCAAACGGTCTGCTGGAAAGGGCGCTTAACCAGGCTGCGAGGGAACTCCTTCTGGCGCAGGCAAGCGACTGGCCGTTCATGATGAAAACAGGAAATGCTTCTGAATTCGCAGGGAATAAATTCAAAGAGCATATCGGCAATTTTTTTGAACTGTTTGATCAAATAGATACAGGGCATATTGATAAAGAGAAGATCTCAAGGCTGGAAAACAAAAATTCCATCTTCCGTGATATTGATTTCAGGATATATATCGGCTCCTGACGGAGTTCTGCCGATGGATCCGGGTAATTAATCCGCTTCCCCGCCCTCTTCAGGAAGCGTCATATGTCTTATTATCTTGCCGGCCACCAGATATATGACCATTTCAGCAATATTCGTTGCATGGTCCGCAATTCGTTCGAGATATTTTGATACATAGCTTATCTTCATCGCCCTGTGGACAGTGCTCGGATCCTGGGTCATGATAAAAGCAAGCTCATGAAGGACAGATGCATTAAGGTCATCCATTTCGTCGTCACGCATTATAACGTCCATAGCGAGTCTCTTGTCCTTTGTGACAAACGCATTTATAGCATCCCTGATCATGCCGCTTGATATATTTCTCATTTTCGGTATATCTATGTACGGTTTCAGCAAAGGTTCGGTGTTGAGTTCGATCGCCCTTTCGGCGATATTGACCGAGTTATCCCCTATTCTCTCAAGGTCTGTAGTAATCTTCATCGCTGTAGTTATGAATCTCAGGTCGCCCCCCATCGGCTGCATCAGCGCAAGAAGCCGTATACACTCTTCGTCTATCTGGACATCCATTGCATTTATCAGGTGATCCTTCTCAATCACCTTGAGGGCCAGATCAGAATCCCTTTCAACAAGCGATCTTACCGAGTCCTGTATGGAACTCTCAACAAGTGAAGCCATATTCAGAAGCATATCTTTCAATTTGTCGATGTCTTCGCTTCTTACCGGCATTATCCAAACCTCCCTGTTATATAATCCTCTGTGAGTTTCTCAGAGGGCGCAGTGAAAATCTTATCAGTTTTCCCGAATTCAATCAACTCCCCGAGCATCATGAATCCTGTCCAGTCGGATATCCTTGCAGCCTGCTGCATGTTATGGGTAACGATCAGTATGGTAATCTCTTTTTTCAGGCTGATGATAAGCTCCTCTATCTTGGCGGTGGATATGGGATCAAGGGCTGATGTCGGCTCATCAAAAAGCAGTATTTCCGGTTCAACCGCAAGGGCTCGCGCAATGACAAGCCTCTGCTGCTGACCTCCTGACAGTTCATATGCGCTGACATTGAGTTTTTCCTTCACCTCATCCCAGAGAGCTGCGTTCTTGAGCGCCCTCTCAACCCTCTCGGAAAGTTCCAGTCTCTTTTTTATTCCCTTCAATCTGAGCCCGTAGGCTATATTGTCGAATATCGTCATAGGGAAAGGAGTGGGCTTCTGGAAAACCATTCCCATCCTGCTCCTCAGACTGATAAGGTCCATATCATCAGAAAGGATGTTTTTGCCCCGGACGAGTATCTCGCCTTCATATCTGTTTTTCGGGTAAAGATCATGCATCCGGTTGAAACACCTCAGAAGCGTGGTCTTTCCGCACCCAGACGGACCGATCAAAGCTGTAACACTTTTTTTATAAGCCTTCATGTTCACCTGCTTGATGGCATGTATGTTCCCGGAATAATAAAAGTTAAGGTTCTTTACCTCTATCTCGACTTCTCCCGCCACTATTTGTACCTCCATTTTATAATCAGCCTTCCAAGTATTGTTATGAACAGGATGAAAAGTGTAATTATCAAAGATGCGGCCCACGCCTGTTTGTGCCAGTCATCGTAAGGCCCCATTGCATACTGGAAAATAGTTACCGTCAGAGAGGCCACAGGCCCTTTCATGTCGGCCGAAAAATAGGCATTATTGAAAGAGGTGAACAGAAGCGGAGCGGTCTCGCCTGCGACCCTTGCAATGGATAACAGGATCCCTGTCATAATGCCGGTCGCCGCCCCCCTGTAGACAACCTGAATAATGACTTTGTAATAAGGGGCGCCGAGCGCAAAGGCTGCCTCCCTGAGGGTCCATGGTACGAGAGAAAGCATGTTCTCAGTTGTTCTTAACACAACAGGGATCATGATCACTGCAAGCGCGACCGAGCCGGCCCATCCGCTGAAATGCCCGAGAGGATGCACCAGTATTGCATATATAAATGTGCCTATAACTATGGAAGGGACGCTCACCATAATATCCGACAGCACGCTAATAACCCTTGAAATCTTTGTACCCCTCGCGTATTCCGCAAGAAAAGTGCCTCCAAGGACGCCCACCGGCACGCCGATCAATGTCGCAAAAAGAGTTATCAGAAGCTGCCCTGTAAAAGCGTTCCTGAGCCCGCCTCCTTCAACACCCGGTGGCGTCGGATCCTGAAGGAACAGGTTTAAGTGTAAAGCTCCCATGCCGTGGACGAGGACATCCCCGAGGATAAATACGAGCCAGAAGAGTCCCATGAGAGCGGCAAGAGTGCTGAATACCAGGGCGATACCGCCTTCGATTTTTCTTTGCTTTTCTCTCGTCATCTTGAATATCTCCTCTCGGCTCTGAGGAGAAATATCTTCGCAACGGCAAGGATGGCGAAGCTCATTAAAAAAAGCACCAGTGCAAGATAAAAAAGCGATGACAGATAAACATCATTGTCTGCCTCGACAAATTCGTTTGCAAGGGTTACGGTTATGGTCGCCGCTGCATCAAGAAGCGATGTTGCTATCTTGTGGTTGTTCCCCAGGACAAAAGCAACTGCCATTGTCTCCCCAAGAGCCCGGCCGAGAGAGAGGACAACCCCGCCGAAAACGCCGAGTTTTGAATATGGGATAACGACATTTTTTACTACCTCCCACTTTGTTGCGCCGATAGCATATGCCGATTCCTTTACTACCGCGGGAGTGAGTTTAAAAGAATCTCTTGATATACTTGCTGTAAAGGGAATGATCATGATGCTCAGTATCACGCTTGCCGTCAGAATATCAATACCCATGGGTGTGCCCTGGAAGAGAATCGATACGAGAGGTATGCCCGCGGTGACTTTTTTCAGAAAGGGCTCAACGTGCTGACTCATAATGGGAGACAGCGTGAAGAGCCCCCACATGCCGTAAATAATGCTCGGGATGGCTGCCAGAAGTTCGATAGCTATCCCGATAGGGCCTTTTAGAAAATTGGGGGATATTTCGGTGACGAATATCGCAATACCCAGTGCAACAGGAATTGCGATGACAAGAGAGAGAAATGTTGTGATAACAGTTCCATAGATGTTCGTCAGGGCGCCGAAGGATTCTCTCACGGGATCCCAGTCCGTTGAGACAAGGAATTTTATAATGCCGAATCTCTCTATCGAAAGGGATGATTCTTTTATGAGGACGTATAAAATACCGATAATGAATATGATGACCGACAGCGAAGCAATAGCAGTGACGGATGAAAAAATAAAATCAACCGCATTTTTTTTCCTGAAGGTAATCGCCATTTATGGTGTCATTTTCTGTTTATTTGTCATCCAGCCATTTTTTGAAATATTCTGGTCAGTCATGGATTTTCATATTTCCTGAAATAACGGGGCAGGCATTTGACCTGCCCCGTTTCTCACTTACAATTATTGAATCCCGTTTGATTTCCAGTAAGCCCTTACCTTATCTTTTAGAGATTGCGGCAGAGGCACATATATAAGTTCTTTTGCCTTATTATCGCCGTTTTTGAAGGACCAGTCAAAGAATTTGACAACGTTCTTGTTAGAGCCCGTCTTTTCCTTTGCAAGAAGTATGAACGTCGCGCCCGCTATGGGCCATGACTGTTTGCCGGGTGCATTTACGAGCCAGAGATGAAAATCTTTTTTGGGATCGAAATCGCCGGTGGCGGCTGCATCCTCGAAGGCATCGAAGCTCGGCGCTACAAAATTGCCTGCGGTATTTTTCAAAAGCGCATAGGCAAGCTTGTTCTGCTCTGCATAAGCGAACTCGACATAGCCAATGGAGTTGGCTGTTCTTTTCGTATAGTTTGCTACACCCTCATTCCCCTTGCCGCCGATTCCCACAGGCCATTTCACAGATGTCCCCGCCCCTACCCTGTTTTTCCATTCAGGGCATACGCCGCTGAGATATTCGGTAAATATTGCGGTAGTTCCCGATCCGTCCGACCTGTGGACTACGGTAATTTCGTCATGTGGGAGCTTGACCTTAGGGTTTAAGGACCTGATCGCCTTGTCATCCCAGTACTTTATTTCTCCAAGGTATATCCTGCAAACGGCATCAGAATCAAGCCTTATTCCGCCTGCTTTCACCCCGGGGATATTCACTACAGGGACTACGCCGCCGATGACTGCAGGGAATTGTATTAGTTTGTCTTTCTTGAGCTGCTCCGGGTTAAGGGGGGCATCAGACGCGCCGAACTCCACGGTCCTCGCCGTGATCTGTTTGATCCCGCCGCCGGAACCTATGGATTGATAGTTGAGTTGCACTCCGGTCACCTTGTTATAATCATACGCCCATGCAGAATATACCGGATAAGGGAATGAGGCTCCGGCTCCATTAAGGGTTTCGGCTGCATCCACCTGGTTGAAAGACAGCATAACCGCCAATGCCAAAGCTATTTTCAAAAATACTTTCATAGTTCCTCCTCGTTTGTGATATTAGAATATACTTTTTTTGTTACAACTCTGTTACAAAAATATTAAATTTGTGTTACATATCCTTTAAACCCCCTTTCATTTGTATATTTACCCCGTTAGAAGGACGAAGGTCTTCCAGCGGGGTTTACCCGCGTCTCCTGTGATATGTCCGTTCCTCGAAAAGCCTCTCCATCAGATGGAAGATGAACATGTTAGGCTTTCTTCTGAGGAGCAGGACCAGTGCGATTATGCAGATTGCGAGACTCAGAGCTATTAAAATCATGATTTACGATAGCACGCAGAATGTTACAGCATTATTAAAAGGACATTAAATTACGAAGAAGAATCCCGATAGCCTTTCATTATCTCTTTTCCTGGAAGAGATCGGCATAATATATTTGCAGGCAGTCAGGGCAGATGCAGTGCGAATAAACAATGTCTGAAGGTATTCTATGGTAATGCTCCCTACTTTTCCACAGGCCTTTCTTGCTGCGTATTTTATGGCAAATGGAGCAGATGGCAACTGTACCTCCGACAACTTGCTCTTTACCACCACAGAAGGATGATATGACTTCATGATCGATGTTGAACCGCTGCTTCAGAAAGTCGCCGAGCCTTTTGTCGTCATCGGCGACATGTCCCGTGACCCAATCGACTACGACCTGCACCGTCTCTACAGAAAGCTCATAGGAACCCTTTAGTCCCAGTGCCCGGATGTTATGCAATTCTTCCTTCAGAAAGTGAAGTTCTGTGAGAAATTGCCGGTGTTTTTCCCTATGCGAGGCATATTCCGGATATCCATAATATCTCATATATTTCTCTTCTTCGCAGAAATTGATCTCTGTGTACTCATCGAGAAAAGTTATCATATCCTCAATAGTGTATCTGCAGACCTGCTTCTTGATCGCTGCCCGCAGATTGTCTAACCTGTTGATTAGTTCACGGTGCCTTTTGTCAATTATCGGTACGCCGATTCCTATATCCTCCGCCAGTTGCATATTTTCTCCCTCCCCCCGTTACGATAAATGCTCTTTACAGAGATGTTTGTCTTGCGCCGCTTTTGCTATGATTCATGCGGATAACCCTTTTTAAATAAAATGGGCACTTTCTGTGATCGTTTGTCCTGCAGTACTCCTCAAGCTCAAACAGGCTCGGCACATAAGGTTTCTCAAGGGACGAACATACTGATATGTCTTTATTTGAGATAAGATGCTTACATTTCATACTTCCCCTTTAATTATTGAGATATTCGACGGCTGACAAACAGGGCCGCGTCGGTTCATCTTTTCCATCCTTTTTAAAGGACATCTCTTATGATTCCCCTCACAGAAGTAATGCCTGAAGAGACGGGCGACGGGTATCCCCAGCTTGCAGCGGGAGTGTTCTGCCAAAAACTCAATGCATTTCATGTAACGCTCCTTTCCTGATAAAATTAACGTTTCCATAAACTACAATAACCACTGGAGCGTTACATGGTGATGTCGGGAACGTTAATTTGAGATTAAATTTTTTGAGGATCTCAGGAGGGTAATAAAGGATTCTGCAGACGATCCTGTCCAACGGCTATGGCTATACAACGCTCTCAGAATTTTCACCTGAAAATACCTTTCACCCTCCCCCTCGCCCCCTCCCCTTGAGGGAGGGGGATGGTGGAGGGGTAATTTTCGTTCTCCTTTGCGCCCCGAAAGTTTTCGGGGCATGTATGTTTCATTGTCCCATGTCAGAAGGATGCGCTGAATTCTTTATAGTAACCTCGTTCGACCTAATTTCCCGATGGATGGGCTACTTTTATTGACATCTTAAGGTTGGAAATATTACTATATCGCAATATAGTGATAAAGGGCGAATGCATTATAAAACTCGCTTTTGATGTATTGCTTATCGCTGTTCCGCTCTGCAGATAAAGAGGAGGGACCGAACATGAAAATACAAATTTATGATCCTGCAATGTGCTGTTCATCAGGGCTCTGCGGGCCGACGCTCGATCCGGTCCTGGTCAAGATGAACGATGCAGTGCTTGCATTGAAGAAACAGGGCGTTGAAGTAGAGCGGTTCAACCTTGCCCAGCAGCCGAAGGCGTTTATGGACAACAAAACCATTGCTGACTTGCTTCACAAAAACGGCAAGAAGATACTGCCCCTCACTCTTGTGAATGGCAAAGTCTTCAAAACTGGGGAGTATTCGTCGTATGAGGACTTATGCAAGGCCCTGGGGATCAAGCCGCAGAAACTGAAAAAGCCGATCAAACTGTTTATGGGGAGCTGATGACAAAATACATATTTTTTTCAGGCAAAGGCGGTGTCGGCAAAACGACCATGGCATGCGCCACAGCGATTCATCACGCAACAGAAGGCAAAAAGACGTTGATTGTTACAACTGATCCGGCCTCTAACCTCGCCGATGTATTTGAACAGGGAATCGGCCATAAGATAACGCCGATTAAAGATGTAGGGGCAATTCATGAATTGCCCCTACATGCCATGGAGATAGACCCTGATGAGGCAACGCGGGAATATAAGGAACGCATTATCGGTCCCTTCAGGGAGATCATGCCGGAGGATGTCATCGCATCCCTTGAGGAAAACCTGAGCGGCCCCTGTACTACTGAAATGGCATCTTTCGACAGGTTCATAGACTTCATGGAAGGTGATGAATACGATGTTATCGTATTTGATACCGCTCCTACCGGTCACACCATAAGGCTCCTTGAGCTTCCTGTTGACTGGTCAAGGCACATAGAGGAATCTTCAAAAGGAAGCGGGCAGACCTGCCTTGGGCCTGTTCAGTCCATTCAGGACTCAAAGGAAAAGTACGACAGGGCGACAACGCTTCTTAAAGACCCCGACAGGACAACTTTCATCTTTGTAATGCGTCCTGAGGAGCTTTCCCTCTATGAGACGCTGAGGGCGTCGAAGGAGCTTGAGAGCATAGGGATTAAATCAGGCGAAATAATCATAAACGGGATTTTGCCGAAAGAGGTCTGTGATATGGAATTCTTCAGGAAGAAATATGATTCACAGCAAAACGTTATCAGACAAACGGAAAAGATAATTTCCCTGGCAAAACGCTACATGTTTCTGCGGGATAATGAGGTAAAAGGGGTAGAAGCGCTGCAAGGTATAGCGAGTGAATTGTTTAAGCATGAAAGAGAATCTATATTTTCTGAAAATCCCCCTTTATCCCCCTTTTCCAAAGGGGGAAACAAAGGCGCGGGAGACTTTTCCAAAGAGGGATTTCAAATTTCCCCTCCTTTAGCAAAACAGCGTTCGTTAATCCCCCCTTTGGCAAAGGGGGGCGAGGAGGGATTTTCAGATGAAATATCCAAATCAGAATTCAATATTAAAAAACCCGATATAAATCGCCTCTGGCTGCCGGATAGTGGGACAAAGGCCATCTTTTTTACCGGAAAGGGAGGGGTCGGGAAGACCTCGATGTCCTGCATTACTGCCTTATACATAGCACAAAAAGGGGTTAAGACCCTCCTTGTTACAACAGACCCTGCTGCCCATATCGGAGAAGTCCTTGATGTAAAGGTCGGAAGCAGGCCGCAGAAGATTACAGATAACCTTTTTGCGGTGATGGTGGACCAGCAGGAGGCGTTCCAGGAATACAAAGAAAAGGTCTTGAGCGAGGCACGGGGGAAATATTCGGAAGATATGCTCGCAACAATGGAAGAGGAACTCAATTCCCCCTGCACAGAGGAAATGGCCGCTTTCGACAAGTTCATACAGTATATAGAAGGCAGGGATTATGATGTCGTAGTCTTCGATACAGCGCCTACCGGACATACATTAAGATTGCTTGACCTCCCCTTCGGCTATGCGAAGCAGGTGGAGATGATGGCCTCGGCAGTTGAAAGCTCTGAAATCAAAGAGACGGCTCAGAACAGGTTCAGGTACATCATCAATACGCTGAGAGATACAGACAGGACCGTCTTCAGCATCGTGCTGTATCCCGAGTCCACGCCGATCATGGAGTCATACAGGGCGATGCTCGACCTGAAAGAGGCGGGAATCGAAACGCAACTTGTTATTGCGAACATGATTCTGCCTGAGAATGTTTGCGCCAACACGTTTTTCAAGAACAGAAGACATATGCAGGTAAAATACCTGAAGGTGATAAACGACAAATTCGGCCTGCCGGTGCTCCGGTTTCCATTGATGCAGGACGAGATAAAAGGCCTGAACCGGCTGAACATCGCGGCAGCGTGCTATAAGATGAGCATATAGGTGATATCCCATGGGAAAGAACCTCATCTGTTACTGTTTTGGTTACTCTGAAGAGGACATTGTCAGGGATGTCATGGAAAACAACGGCACGTCATCTATCATGGAAAGAATACTGAGTGAGAAAAAGAAAGGGACGTGCAACAGCAAGTCTAATCATCCCGAAGGCAGGTGATGCCTTGGAGATGTCCGCCGTGTAGCGGACAGGGCAAAAAAGCAGAGGTATTGATGAAAATTGCAATTTTTGGAGATATTCATGGAAATATGGAAGCGCTCAAGGTTGCTTACAAGGCTGCTCTTGAAAGAGGCGTAGATAAAATATTCCATCTTGGAGATCTCGGCGGTTATGCCCCGTTCGTAAACGAGGTGGCCGATTTTCTTATTGATCACGGCATTGAGGGTGTCCAGGGGAATTATGACGAGACTGTCGCCAATGACCGCGAACATTGCGGCTGCAAGTATGAAGACCCGCTTCAGGCGGAGATGGCGAACCTTTCCTTTGCATGGACAAAGAAGCATGCGACACAGAAGACCAGGGATTATCTGAAGGGCCTCCCCTTTAAAATCTCCTTTTATGTTCACGGGAAGAAAGTCACGCTGTTTCATGCAACGCCCATGAAAAACAACCTGTACTGGTATGAGGAGAGACCTGAAAAGTTTTTCCGTGAGATGGCCGATAAGGCTGATGCCGATGTCATGATCTACGGCCATACCCATAAGCCATACCGGAAGGACATCGGGAATAAGGTTTGCATTAACGCGGGCAGCGTCGGCAAGCCGAAAGACGGAGATCCACGGACTTGCGTGACCCTCGTTGATATTGCGGATGAAGGGATAAGAAGTGAGTTTTTGAGAATTCCTTATGATATGGAGAAAACTGCTTCAGCTATACGGGCAAGCGGATTGCCTCCTTATTTTGCCGACAGACTCAAGGAAGCGCGGTAAGAAAGATTAGCCTGAAGCAGGAAAAAGTTTATCAAATGCCTGTCTGAAGGGAGAAGTCTCAACTTTGCAAAGTTAGCCAACCTCTTTCAGCCAGTCTGCAATCCTTTCTTTTATTTGATCCCGTATTTCTCTCACTCCTTGCAATTTCTCGACATATGCTCCCTCCAATGCCGAAGGGTCGGGAAAATTCCAGTGAAGCCTTTTTGCATAGCCGGGAAATATCGGACATCTGTTGCCGCTGGTCTCGTCGCAAACCGTAATGACATAGTGGAACAGCTTGCCTTGTTTTATGAATTCAAATACACTCTTGGTTGCATTCCCGGAAATATCTATTCCTATTTCCTTCATTGCCACCACAGCAAGAGGATTCAGCGCAGCCGGTTCAAGCCCTGCGCTTTCAGCCTCGAACATGTCACCTCCCAGTTCGTTTAAGAACGCCTCTGCCATCTGGCTGCGGGCGCTGTTATGAACGCATACAAAAAGGACCTTTTTCTTTTTCATGATTGTCATAATTCCTCCTCGTCTCCTTTAACTTAAGGGTAGGAAGGGTGGATCTGGCGGCAATGGGGTGAGAGCAAGATCCATACTCGACCGCATGTCCTGCAGTGACTGAATGTACACTGAACACGCCTCATGACGCCGACTCATGCATAACTTGACTATAAAGCCTTCCATGTCCTTGATCAGGCTATTGGTGATACCGCAAACCGTCCCTTCTTTGCTGCCTTTAAGGTACGGACAAAAAACAAAGCCTATTTTACCCATATCTTTTACCTCCTTCTGAAATGTTAAAAATTGACAACATCGTAAAAAGTCCTTTTTAAGGCTGTCATTCCCGAAGTTCTTAATGGGAATCTATTCTTTTAAGAGGTTGCGCGCCTCTGGATTCCCGCCTTCGCGGGAGTGACGACTTTTTATAAGTTCATCATAAATTGCTTAACGTCGCAAAACAAAACCGGACTATCACCGCCTTCTCAGCATCTTGGCCAGAAATACCGGGCAGTTGTCATAATTGTCGGTAGAGCAATATATTTGTCTTGAACCTGAACTAATGGTCATTGACCACAGCGATGCCGCGCATATATCAGTAACCGAACATTCATACGGACAACCCGACTGCTGAGAACCCGTCCCTATATCCGACGTATTTCGAAGCGCTGCTAAGTGCATGGAATCACCTCCTTCACTATTTGATCGTCCGTGACATTATTGGAATCTCATGTTCTAACAAATGCACCGGCACCCTAAGTCCGTCATTTTCAATCTCCTCTTCATAATCACAAAGAATATTCGAACAGTCAAAATGCGTTCCCTTGTTTACCATCTCTCTTCCGCATGCGAGACACTTCATACATCCCCCCTTATGCACTACAAAAAGTGGTTTATAACAATCAGGCCCGCTTCCCCCGCATCACGCTATCCTTGCCCTTATGGCGCTGAATACCCTATGCCTGAATGACCAAATCCCGCTCTCCGGAACAGGCGACAAGACTGAATCTTTTCCAATAACGTACCTGTTGCCTCTCCAGGCGACCGTATTGCTGAGGATCGGAACAAACCATATGAATCCGATGATAATATCCTTGACAGGGGACAACAAATATAGAAGGGGATTCATATCAGAGCGAAGTTTATGGCCGATGTAAATATCATGTGCGATCTTCAGGGAACTAACAGTCGCAGCCAACACTAAAGACACTTTAGATATCGGTAGTAAGGCCATCGGAATGAGGGACATGAATACGGCATTGCCGGCCAGTTCAGAGAGATATTTTGCGCCGCCGATTTGCCATCTCAGCTTTCCCCACCTTGTATGACGGTTTACGAACCTCTTGACCCCCCAGTATTCATTCACATTATTGATAAGGTGACCGGAAAGTACGACCCTCTTGCCGAGCCTGTGAATCCTTTCGCCGATGATGTAGTCCTCAGCAAGAAAATCCTTGACGGACCGGAAGCCCCCTATAGCTTCAAGGTCGGCCTTCCTCATCAGCATTGACTTGCCCACGACACAAGGCATCTTGAGATACCTGTCAAGGAAGCACACGCTTCCCACAATAAAGGAATTCAGGTGGAGATTTTCCAGCACGGCGCCGACAGATCGCCCGCTCACACCCCTGATCAGGTTGCTGACAAGCCCTACTGACTGATCTTCCATATGCCGTGCTATGGAGGTCAGATAGTCTTTTTCCACACGGACATTGCTGTCGCTGATGAGTATGAGGTCGTATCCGGCCTTTTTATACGCCGGAATCAGGTTATTGATCTTTGGGTTCAGCCCCTCATCGCAGTATTCAACCACAATGGAGATGTCCCTTGACGGATATTTCTCCTTTATCTTCTTTACCACCTTATAGGCCGGATCATTCCGGTTCTGAAGCGCAAAGATGATCTCATATTGCGGATAGTCAAGATTGCAGAAGCTTTCGAGGTTGTCGAACAGGCCATCATCAAGACCTTTGAGCGGTTTAAGAATAGAAACAGGGGGAAAATTTCGATAGCAGTTGCCTTCCCCAGAGGTGGGGGAAGTCGTATAAGACCGGACAGCCAGCGCCTGTAGCAGATAACCGATGACGCCTATGATAGCGATTATCACGAATATTGATAATAAAATCATGTTCGCCTCCTAATTTCTGAAGAGCGTCAATGCAACACCCTTGTTATGTCTTATGCACTGCTTTATGGAGTCTGTGTCTTTCTCACAATTCAGAAGCGTTTTCCACGAATATAGATGCCTCGGCTTGTGGAAGTCGCTGTTTGCGATATACGGATATTTTTTCAGGCTTATGACATTGAAGACATCGTCTCTGTTGGCTATCTCCCATGCATCGATATATCGGGCATACTTTTCTCTATTGTTCCAGAGAAAAAGTGTGTCCCGGTCAGTCTTTGCCGACATATAATGCGGGTGGCAGGCTATCGTCAAGGCGTTCTGTTTCTTTGCCTTTAGGAATATCTCTTCATAACTTATGCAGGCGGGGATAAAGTCCCGGACATCGATGATCAGCATGTGGGCTGAGTTGTCTGTTGAGAGGTGGTTCTTGGTTATTTCAATGCCGGGGATAACAAGCATGTCATATTTGTCTTGAGCCCTTTCAGCCTCTTCTTTTATATGAGAGATATATTTACCGAAGTTATCGGCTGTTACAGAATACTTAAAACGATGTGCAAGCCTGCCCAGCGGATTGTCCCCATTCACCACATGGTCAGTTATTGCAATAACATCAAAGCCCGCCTGTCCGAATAGATCGATTGTCCCTCTAAGCTCCACCGAGCCGTCGGAATACGTCGTGTGAATATGGAAATCACACAACAACATCGTAGTATCTTATGAGATCCTTTTTCATCATACTGCATATATGATATATACCAAACGTTTCAGCATGATGAAATGACTGTTACATTATGGTTAAATGTGAAGACAAAGCCCGAACAAACAATGCGCATTCGGTCTACCAATGAATATCCACCGATATATCTTCATTTATAGACTCCTTTTCAATAAGTGAACTCGTTCGAAAAGGACATTTCCCGAACCCGCCTCTCTTGCAAAACTCTTCGACCATGAACGGCAAGAGTACAAACGCCTGATCCGGAGATATACAGCAATAAACGAGAGTTTCTTTTAGTTGAGGACATTGTTCCATATCGATCCGTTTTCACAGTGCCTCGAACTATCAGGTCCGTGTACCCGGATAAAACGATTTGCTCAGCATCAATCCGGTTGTCGATATCTTTTTCCCGATACGGCCGCTGTCTTCATAAATTTCACAAACCTTTGCTCTTATTAAGGTTCTCATAATAGAACGTACATAATTTCAATAAAATCCCTCGCAACCTCCCTTTGCCAAAGGGAGGAATATGCCCCTCTTTGGCAAAGTCGGAGACTCGACTCTACGAGAGGGGCAAGGGGAGATTTTCTGACAAAATGTCTATCCAATTTTGAGAACATTAGTATCTCATCCTCAATCGTTTCCTCATAAAACTCCATTTAGATTTCTCCTTTCCTAATGGGAGGGGAGTGGTCTGCTCCCCTCTCTTCCGGTTGTTTATTTCTCATGCCTGTCGGAATTGTCTTTTAAGCCTTTTTCCATGATCCAATAAATATCAGTATTATCGATTGCCCTTCCCAACTCGGCGCTGCCGGGTCCCTGACTCCAGATGAGTGTGTCCACGCCTGTGTGACCCGCGGAAGTCCAGCCCGGGACAAATTCGCCGAGAATTCCGCCATTTTCATTGCCGTTTATCGAGAAGCCGCCGGTCTCATGGTCGGCGACAACGATGAGAAGCGAATGCTGCTTTCTTTCGGGGTTTTCATTTATCCAGTCAAGAACGACCTTCACCGCCTCATCAAACGCCAGAGTCTCTCCGAGTTTGTATGGAAGATCGTTTGCGTGATTGCCCCAGTCGATCTGCGACCCCTCGACCAACAGAAAGAATCCGTCCCTGTCTCTTTCAAGAATGGCAAGAGCGGTCTTTGTCATCTCCGGCAGCCTCGGCTCGGTGATGCCGGGAGTTCTCAGATACTCTGGGGTCATGCCGCTGTTGTTGAAGAGCCCGAGGAGTTTCATCGCACCCGATGATGCAGCGGCTTCCACATCGCTTTTTGTATAAACAACCTGATAGCCGTTTATCATAGCCAGGGTGATATAATCTCCAGCTGTGCCGCACCTGTCAGGAGTTGCAGATCTGAACTTGGAGATGCCTCCGCCGAGCATCACATCGGGTTTGGTAATTTCCACGTACTGCCTTGCAATCTCCTGCTCGCAGCTGCGGGATTTCACATGCGAGCCGAATGCCGCAGGGGTAGCATGGGTAATGGTCGACGTAGCGACAAGGCCGGTAGCCTTTCCTTCGGCTTTGGCCAGCTCAAGGACGGTGGGATTGTACATACGTCCGTCCGAATGGTAGCAGATTTCTCCATTAGCGAATTTCTCGCCGCAGGACCAGGCCGACGCAGCGGCGGCTGAATCTGTGATTGTATTATCTTCAGAATATGTCCTCTGGTACCCAATCCGCTTAAGGGTCTCGAAATAAAGGGGAACCCCGTCGATTCCGTTCCTTGTGATGCGGGCTGCGGTCACGTCCGCCAGTCCCATGCCGTCAGGGACCATAAGGATTATGTTTTTTACTTCTTTTCTGCTCTTATAAGACGTTTCCGCAGAGAAAGAAGACGATACGATAAAAAGGGATACCGCAATGCTTATCAAGCTTGCAAACTTTTTCATTCTGATTACCTCCTTATGTCGGTTATTTTTTACAAAGACCCGTTAAAACTATTCAACTGTGATAATCCACATGTGGGAAAGAATTGTTCGCTCCACCTCCTTTCGCGCGGCGGCTTGTTCTGAAAGTTATTCTATTCCCGGAGTGTTAAGCGAGTATGAGAAAGCGGTTAAGTTTTGATGAAATGTTAAAGGTGAAGAGCAACGATTGGATTGCTCAAAAGTTGCGACTCTTTATGATATAAGAATAATATGCGGCTGCGTTTGTTGGTATGCGCTTTAAAGTATCGAAGTCGACCTTGTAGAGACCGAAACGGGCATCAAGGCCCTGAAGCCATTCGTAATTGTCGATTAGAGACCAGTAAAAGTATCCCCTGATATCCATTCCCTGTTTTTTACATTGTTCTACCACGTCGATATGTTTTTTCATAAACCTGATCTTCTTTTGGCTGTCTTTCGTGGCAATCCCGTTTTCCGTTATTATCAGCGGGACATTCAGTCTGGATGCGTAGCGCAATACTTTTTCGAGTCCGCGCGGATGGATCTCCCAGCCCATGTCCGTAAGGCCGTGACCGTCAATGTCGAGGTGCCTCATCTCGACACCCATTTTCTTCAGGGGATTAAAACGCAAATGTATCCTCGTATAGTAGTTCACTCCGAAGAAGTCAAGTTTCCCCTTTATCGGAACATCGAACTCCAGCTCTTTTTGAAAGGGAAAAGCAAGCCTCAATCTGCCTGTCAGAAAGGCGTCGAGGAGCGAATGGTTGTAAAAATATTTCGCGATCTTTGCAAGGAGCTTGTCCATGGGGTTCCATTTCTTCCACGGTGCAAGCGCCGCCATGTTATGCGCTACGCTGACCTGCGCATTTGGACACTTCGCATGAATGATGTCATAGGCTCCGGCATGACATTTGAGTATGTTTGTCAGGGCTTTGATCCCCAGCGGCGCGCTCTCGACGGCTGGCGGCGTGCATCCCTCAAAATATCCGGCAAGTATGAGGACATAAGGTTCGTTAAATGTGATCCAGTACCTTACACCCTTCAATGTCGAAAGCATCTTTTCTACATACACCGAAAAATGGCCTGCCGATTCATCTTCATGCCACGGGTATTTCTTGATAAACCAGAGGGGGTGAGTGAAGTGATGAAGTGTCACCATGGGCTCTATGCCGTCATTTCGCAGGATATCTATGATCTCCTGATAGTGTTCAATGGCCTTTTCATCCCACATATTTTCACGCGGCTGTATCCTGCTCCACTCAAGGGAGAACCGGTAAGAGTTGACGCCGAGATTTTTCAGAAGCGCCAGGTCTTCCTTGTACAACTCATAATGGCTGGTAACCGCAGGCTTTGCGCTCAATATTTCGTCCCAGGAGGTCCAGTCGGCATGAGGGGAACCTTCAAGCTGAAAGGCGGACGTTGCGACCCCCCAAAGAAATGCCTCCTGCAAATTTGCCGGGTCCTCTTCGATCTGCATCCTTATCCTGCTTTTATGAACATCCACCGTCATCGGTTCAACGTATCCCTCATCTTTCCATACGTCAAAGAGAAGGTTATCATGGCTGAATATCCTGCCGCGTCTTTTGATGAGTTGCAAAAGGAGCCTGAATTCCGCGGGTACTTCAGGTTAAATCATAACCTTCACCCTGGTCCCCTTGTCGGGTCTGCTTTCTATCTGCATGCTCCAGCCATGGGCTTTTACGAGATGTTTGACGATGGCAAGACCGAGTCCTGTTCCTCCTAATTTTCTCGACCGTGCCGGATCAACCCTGTAAAACCGCTCCCCGAGTCTCGATAAATGCTTATGGGGAATTCCAATCCCGGTATCCTCAACGAACAGAAATTGTTTCCCCTCCTCTTCATCAATTCCGAAAGTTACTCCGCCTGTTTCTGTGAATTTTATGGCATTATCAACAAGGTTCGTCAGTATCTGTATCAGCCTGTCCCTGTCAGCATAAATTTTTCCCAGAGCGGGATTATTGGCGGTTTTCAAGTATAGATTCTTTGCTGCAGCTTTATCCTTAAGCATTGTTATTATATTCTCGGCAACGTCTTCGATATCTGTCAGGGATTTTTCAACCCTGATCACGCCCAGTTCAATCCTGGAGATCATCATAAGATCATCTACAAGGCCGTTAATACGTTCGCTGTTGGATTTTATTGTCTTAAGAAATTTAACAGCGTTTTCATTATCATATATGGCTCCCTCCAGAAGCGTATCCGCAAACCCTTTTATCGCCGTAATCGGGGTCTTGATTTCATGTGAAACATTTGCGACAAAATCCTTCCTCATCTGTTCGAGTTTCTTTATCTGCGTAATATCATGAAAGATAGCCACAAAGCCGGACAGATATCCTTCCTGATAAAAGAGGGGCGAGACCCTTACTACAAGATATCTCTCTTCAGGGTAATCAAGTCTGAATTCAGTTATCCCGGATGAAAGATCCCTTCGAACATTATCCATCAAAGCAGAGAATTCGTGATTCCTGACGATCTCAATAAAGGGCCTTTCCGCGATAGGGACATTGCCGAAAAATTCCCTTGAAGCAGAGCTTGAAATCAGGACTGTGCCCTTTGAATCAATTATCAGAAGCGCATCAGGGATGCTCTTGAGTATAACATTCAGGCGGTTCTTCTCCTCTTCGCTCCGGGCTATTGTCTTCTGCATTGCCTCTGACATTTCATTAAGGTCGTCGGCTATGTCTCCAAATTCTCCGGCGTTTTTAAGAAACAGCCTCCTGTCGGTCATGCCGCGGGCAAGTGATCTTGAGAAATCTTTTATCTGACCTATCAGTCTCCTCAAATGCTCAATCTGCCATACGGAAAAGATCCCGATTACAAACAGAACCAATGTCATAACCAGGGCAATTTTCATCCTCAAAAGATTAATCGATTTATCGACTTCCCTGAGCGGAATGCTTAACCGGATGTATCCTTCTGTTTTTTCTCCGCTCATGATTCTTTTTGCCACGTAAAGCAGGTTGTCATTAATGGTATCGCTGTAGCGTATGGACCAGCCGGTATCCGCAAGTAAGGCCTGCTGTATCTCAGGCCTGCCTGCATGATTTTCCATCTGAAACGAATTACCATCCGAATCTCCTATAACTGTTCCGTCCGCGGTTATCAAAGTAACACGCGCACCGGTCCTTTCCTTTAATTTCCTGCAGATACTGTCTAAGTTGGATTTGTTAAAGACTATCAGCTCGGATATGAGTCCGATCTGGGCTGAAAGGTTCTTCCGGAGATCTTCGATATGATTTTTTCTGACAGCGGCATTGATATAAATTTCCACGAAGAGGACGGAGAGAAAAAATATAATTATATACAGCCAGAGTATGCGCCTGAATATGCTTTTCTTCATGCATCCGCATCCACAAAATACCCTATGCCTCTTCTTGTCCTGATATAAAACGGGTTTGAAGGGTCATCTTCAATCTGAGCCCTCAACCTTCTTATATGGACATCGACAGTCCTCGGTTCGACAAATGCCTCATCTTTCCATATTGCATCAAGGAGCTGTTCGCGGCTGAATACCCGTCCCCTCCTCTCTACAAGATATGCAAAAAGCCTGAACTCGGTTGCGCTCAGATTCAAGGGAATATCTCCCCTGAAGACCGTATAGGTTTCACGGTTGATTGTAAGATTCCCTATACGGATAATCTTATCCTCTGTAAATCTATCCCCGGTTCTCCTGAGAACAGCCTTTACACGGGCCGTAAGCTCCATCGGGTTGAAAGGTTTGGCCATGTAATCGTCGGCTCCCATTTCAAGGCCGAGCACTCTGTCCATCTCTTCCCCCCTGGCTGTGAGCATGATTATAGGCAGACTTTTGGTTTTTGGGTCGCTTCTCAGTATCCGGCACAGTTCCATCCCCTGTATCCCTGGGAGCATGAGGTCAAGGATGACAAGGTTGTAATCTTCCTTTCGGATCTTATCTAAGGCCTCTTCACCGTCAAGGGCTGACGATACTTTAAAACCTTCTTTTTTCAGATTGTAAGATACGAGTTCAACAATATCTGGTTCGTCATCAACCACAAGTATTTTTTTGGTCTTCACATTATACTTATAGCATTTTACCGTGCAGGTATTCAATAGGTGTATAAAGATTTAACAGAGATTTAACATTACAAATTGATATCAGACTAACAGAAGGGCAGCCTTACATATTATCCATGCAAGCAGTGCAGTTGCAGGCATAGTAAATACCCATGCCATTACAATCTTTCCGGCAATGCCCCATCTGACGGCAGATAATCTTTTTGTTGCGCCAACACCCATGATTGCGGTGGCTATAACGTGTGTTGTGCTGACAGGCATGCCCAGATGACTCGCTCCCAGAATAATGGCTGTTGCAGAAGTTTCTGCCGCAAAACCATGAACAGGCTCCAGTTTCAACATATGCACTCCCATTGTCTTTATCACCTTCCAGCCGCCGAATGCTGTCCCAAGCCCCATGGTTAGTGCGCATATCAATATGACCCAGAACGGTACCTCAACAGAATGCAGAAAGCCTCCACTGACGAGTGAAAGGGTTATTATGCCCATCACCTTCTGAGCATCATTTGAGCCGTGACTGAAAGCCATGAAACCGGATGAGAGAAGCTGAAGTTTTCCGAAATTCTTGTTGATTGCACTGGAAGGAAACTTGCCGAAAATGTTCAGAATAAGCTTCATAAGAATAAATCCGAATATAATGCCGAATAAAGGTGAGATAAGAAGCGAGGTGAGGATTTTCATCAGCCCTGAACTGTTAAGGATCTTTACGCCGCCATATGATACAGAGGCTCCGACGAGTCCCCCTATAAGTGCATGAGATGCACTGACAGGCAACCCCAGTCTTGTCATCGCAGTATTCCAGGAAAAACCCGCAAACAGTGCAGCAGCTACGACTATCTCTGTGACGGCATTCGGGTCGACGACTCCCTTGCCAATAGTCTTTGCAACAGCAGTCGAAACAAAAGCGCCCAGAATATTCATTCCGGCAGCGAGAGTAACTGCCTTTGCAGGAGTCAGGACCCTTGTTGAAACAACGGTCGCAATGGCATTGGCAGAGTCGTTCCATCCATTGCTGAAATCGAAGAGTAAGGCAAGTATGACTGTAACGATTATTATTTCAAGCATGCTTGAGCACTATGGCTTCAAGTATATTTGCAACATCCTCACATCTGTCTGATGCATCCTCGAGATGTTCGTATATTTCCTTCCATTTTATGATGAATACAGGGTCTTTTGTTTCATCAAACAGTCTTCCGAGCGCATCCCTGAAATCCCTGTCTATCCTGTTTTCGAGCCTGTTAATCTCGATGCAGTATTCCTGTACATGGGAGTAATTCTTTTCTTTAAGTTTTTTTATTGCCTTGTGTATGGTCTCAGCGGTTGTAAGAAGGTTTTTAGACATTGAAATCGCCTCTTCTGTTGATTCCTTAATCTTGAATACGGTAATCCTGTCAACCGAAGCCCAAATCAGATCCACAACATCATCCAATCTTGATGCAAGTGCGTGTAAATCCTCTCTGTCTATAGGGGTTATAAAGGTCTTATGAAGCTTTTTCATTATGTCATGCGTCAATATGTCTCCCTCCTGTTCCACCTCATATATCTCTTTTGCCTTTGTCTCTATTTCGTCAAAATTCTCCATTAGAGAAACAAGAAGGGTAGCCGCTTTTGTCAGGTTCAATGCAGCCCTGTCGAATATCTCGAAAAAATCTATTTCTTTGGGAAAAAGTTTCATGATGATTTTTGTCCTGAATAGATTATCGGATGTGTGTATATTATGTCAAATAAATCACGGGGATCTCTAATTTTTTTACAATATTTTATTACGACAAAACTGATTTTAACCCGTTATTACTGCATTCTTTTTTTACCCTCATCATATGCAAAAAGCTCTGCATTACAATAAGCATAAAATGCAATTCTAATAGAAGATCATACTTGTCCAAAATAAAACTTTACAGAAGGCGGAATGCCTCGAAAACAGAATAAATCGACATGATTATTAAATGTCAGACCCCGACTTTGTTAAATAAACGCATTAACGATAACCCTGTATTTGTGTTATTTTGTAATTGTTTGTGGATTGATTTTCAGGGTGTCGTTATTCTGTCTCCTCAACATCCCGCCTTCTTATGTATATTTGAAATTATTTTGGACAGCAATGATAGAAGATAATGATTTTTAAAAAATCCGGCTTAATACGTCGGGTGAGACACCACTTTGTATCTTCACAGACCCTACCTTCTCAGGCAAAATAAATTTCAATTCACCTGCAACCACCTTTTTATCAATATGCATGGAGGATAGAATTTTTTCTATATCAATTCCCTGCGGCATCTCGGCAGGAAGGTTATAGGATGCGATAATATCCTTTATCCTTTTGACGGTTTTTTCATCGACAAGGCCGAGCAACTGAGACAGCCTCGCTTCAAAATACATACCGATAGCAACCGCTTCCCCATGCAGATATTTTTTGTATTCTGTCACTGTCTCAATGGCATGCCCGATCGTATGTCCATAGTTCAATATCGCCCTTATCCCGGATTCCCTTTCATCCTGCGAAACCACGTCTGACTTTATCTCGCAGGACCTTTTGATTATATAAGTTAATGCCTTCTTATCGAGCTTAAGAACGGCATCCCTGTTTAATTCAAGGAATTCGAAGAGTTCATCGTCCCATATCACTCCATATTTTATAACCTCTGCAAGTCCTGCAAAAAGTTCCCTCTGAGGCAATGTCCCGAGTGTATTAATATCGACCCAGACAAGCCTCGGCTGCCAGAATGTACCTATCATATTCTTACCGAGAGGATGATTTACGCCGGTTTTGCCGCCGACAGAACTGTCCACCTGTGCAAGAAGTGTTGTCGGAACCTGTATGAAATCGATTCCTCTCATATAAGTAGAAGCCGCGAAACCGGCAATGTCACCTATAACACCGCCGCCGAGTGCAATGAGCGCTGATTTCCTGTCAAGTCTCGCCTTAAGAAGTTCTCCATAAATTTTCTGCACCCACTCCAGGCTCTTGTATTCTTCACCGTCGGGTATGATTATCTCTGTCAGTTCAAATCCCGAAGCGTTAATTGCATTCGATACAACGTTTCCATAAAGTTCATACACCGTAGGGTTAGTTACGAGGGCGAGTCTGCTGCTGAATTCGAATTTTTCGGCGGCCTTTCCTATATCTTTGAGAATATCATGGTCAAAAATAATGTTATAACTCCTGTCACCGAGTTCTAATCTTATCTTCTGCATTTAAAATCCTCGATAATCTCTTCAGCGACTTCCAGAGGGGTCTTATCATCGGTTTCTATCGTTATCCCGGCCTTCTCATAAAAGGGTCTCCTGTAATCGAGAAGCTCTTTTATCTTTGTCATGGGATCATCTACCTTTAGTAAAGGCCTTTCTTCGCTGAGACTTGTTCTTTCCAATATTGTCTCGGGGTTAGCGTTAAGGCAGAAAATTACCCCGTTTTTCCTCAAAACTTCAATATTCTCAGATTTCAATACCGCACCGCCGCCTGTCGAGATTATTATATTCTGCTCATCAGCAATTTTTTTAATCATTTCGGTCTCTATCTCCCTGAAACGGCTTTCACCATAATTTTTGAATATATCATTAATTGTCATCTTCTGACTTAGTTCAATTTCCGTATCTACATCCACAAGCTTCATATTCAGTATTCTCGAAAGCTCCCGGCCGACCGCGGTCTTTCCTGTTCCCATGAATCCGGTTAGAACAATATTTTTCAATGGAACCTCAGGCTTTCTTATTAAGGGTCTCACAAATGAATAGACATGCATTAGAAAATCTCCCATCTCCCCTCTCGCAGAGTCGAGTCTCCGACTTTTCCAAAGAGGGGATTATCCATCCCTTTGGAAAAGGGAGGTTAGGAGGGATTTTATAAAATAATGCCGTTACTATTTTAAGACCGTTTATATGTACTTGAGTTGAAATTAAAATGTATTTACATAAGACATATACGAATTATAATTCCGCAAAACCTCTCCTCTGCTATCACCGCCGAATTTTTCCAAAAATGCATCAGCCACCACAAGGGCAGCCATTGCTTCCGCCACTACTGCCGCAGCGGGCACAGCACAGATATCAGAGCGTTCATACGCTGCCCTGAAAGGTTTTTTCGTATTTATATCCACAGACATCAGCGGCTTTCTGAGGGTCGGTATCGGTTTCATAGCGGCCCTGATAATTACAGGCATGCCGTTTGACATGCCGCCTTCTATGCCCCCGGCATTGTTCGTCTTTCTGTAGAAGCCGGCCGTTCTGAGTTTAGACTTTATCTGCTTTGACCTTTGCTCTTTGCCTCCGGTATCATAGAATATTTCATCCATAACCTCGGAACCGAACCTGTCCGCCATTTCGAATCCGCACCCGATCTCAACACCTTTTATGGCCTGTATCGACGCCATTGCCTGTGCAAGCCTGCCGTCAAGCTTCCTGTCCCACTGCACATGGCTTCCAAGTCCGACCGGTAATCCTGTTATAAAGACCTCAAAGACTCCTCCGAGTGAGTTGCCATTTTTTATCGCCCTGTCTATCAATTCAACCATCTTTTTCGAAGACACGGCATCAGGGCACCGTACCGGTGAATGCTCGGCTTTATCAAACATTGAGATAAGATGTCTTTCCGAACTTTGAACTTTGAACTTTGAACTTTGAACTTTTATTCGGCCTATCTGAATCACATAGCTGCCGATTCTTATGCCAAACTCCGTCAAAAATCCTTGCGCTATCGCACCAATCGCAACCCTCATCGCTGTTTCACGCGCGCTTGAACGTTCCAGGACATTCCGTATATCCCTGTGATTATATTTAAGGGCTCCGGGCAGGTCTGCGTGACCCGGACGGGGACGTGTTACAGCGTCAATAGAGTCTTTATCAATCTCATAAACAGACATGCCCTGTTTCCAGTTTTCCCAATCTTTATTTTCTATGAGTATGGATATTGGAGAGCCGGTTGTTTTACCCCATCGTATTCCGGAAATTATCTCTGCATGATCAGCCTCTATCTTCATCCTGCCGCCGCGGCCGTATCCTCCCTGACGCCTCCTGAGCTCTCTGTCTATATCTTCAGAGGTTATTGAAAATCCTGAAGGAATGCCTTCCAGTATACCTATAAGGGCTCTGCCGTGTGATTCTCCTGCTGTTAAAAATTTTAGCGCATGCATGTTAGATTATACATTTTTTTGGGGTGTATTTGGCAAAAAAGAGGATGGCATACAGCCATCCTCTTTTTTTTTACAGGAATCTATCTTGAAGCGTTAAATTCAACTATTCTCGGGGTAATAAACATCAATATCTCGGTATTATCCTCCACATTCTTCTCCCTGTTGAACAGGAGACGCCCTAAGAGTGGGATCTTGCTCAGTCCCGGGACGGAATCATCTGTACTATTCTCTGACTTCTTGAAGATGCCGCCAATGACAATTGTGTCGCCGTTGTTAACAAGCACAGATGTCTTTGCCGTCTTCTTTCGTATGGTTACATTCGTACCGATAAGCGGACCTGGCTCATCATTTGTAATATCAAGATCCATGAAGATAGCACCCCCGGGAGCTATCCTCGGCTTTACTGACAGGGAGAGCACCGCATCAACCGCAGTAAAGCTCGGTGTCGTTGCCCCTGCCACTGTAGATTCAATGTAAATAGTACTACCCTGGGTTATCTTGGCTTCTTCATTGTTCATCGTCATTATCTTCGGATTGGATATGACCTTGCCCTTGAGCAACTGTTCCATTGCTGACAATTTAAGGTCAAGAGCAAAAGTAGCAGCCCTGTTTATATAGCCAAATCCGATTTGTGCCATCGTTGAACTGGCCGGCAAATTCACGAGAAAATCATTAGGTGTCCCTGTAGAAGCCCTCCCTTCCTTTCCAATAGTAAAATTGTTGTCTCCTTCGGTAGGCGGATTCTTGAAGAACCCACCCCATTGTATGCCGAGGTCTTTTGTATATGTTGAAGTTACTTCGACAATCCTGGCCTCGATCAACACCTGTCTGGCCTGCATATGTTCCTGGTCTATTTCTCTTATTAAAGCATCGATCTTTTCGAGATTGGGATCAAGATCGTTCACAATAATAGTGCTTCCCCTCTCATCAAGGGTTAAACTTCCTCTCGAACTGACAACCTTTGCCTTGTCGATTGCGTCCTTTAATTTGTTAAGATCAGCATAATTCACAGGGAATATCTTTGTCTTTAGCTCACCGGCTTCTGCTTCCGCCTTTTTCGCCCTTGCCAGTTCGTCAAGCTCTTTTGCAACAATGCTTGTCGGCACGATCCTTATGATATTGCCGTCAGCTATTTTTGATAAAGAAAAAGTCCTTAATATCAAATCAAGCGCCTGATCCCAGGGTACATTTATTAATTTAAGAGTTATCTTTCCTTTCACATCAGGATTGACAACAATATTATAGCCGCTTATATCAGCAAGCAGCCTGAATATCGGGATTATATCCGCATCCTGGAAATCAAGGGAGATCCTTTTACCGGCGTATTTGCCTTCAACCAGTTTTTCCGGTTCCTGGACCGAAACCGTCTTTTTAACAGACTCCTCTGAAGGCTGCTGTGCCGGAACAACATCACTTCTCTGCAAGGATATTACAATGGAACTTCCTATGGCTGTAACATCGTAATTGGTCTTTTCCTTGAGATCAAGGACGAGTCTTGCTTTATCTCTATGTTTTCCTGCTCTTATGCCTTTCAATGGAGATATTACGCCTGAGGGGAGATCGGCTTTCATTGATACATCAGGGATGTCAACTACTATTCTTTCATCAATCGGGAAAACATTAGGCGTCATGGCACCATTACCTATAATCAAAATCTTTACTGCATCAGCAGATTTTTGAACTTCGATACTCGTAATCTCTGTTGCCTTTGACACGGAAGGAATATCGCCTGCGGGTCCGGGGGGTTCTTCAACTTTAGGCATTGGAGATGAATCTGGTGCAGCCGGCTCCTCTTTAACCTCTGTTAAAACCACAGGTGTTTCTCCTGCTTCTGCTTTCACAACCGGTTCTTCCTGCTTTATAGCCAATGTCAGTGTATTGTCTTTATATATCGGCACAACTGTTGAAGGGTTCTGGAAAATAACATCCAGTTGAACCGCTTTTTTGGGTGACTCGGTCTGCCGGGGGATTATTTCGGTAATGCCTCCCTTGTCGGAGGCTATTTTATCAGTAAAGTTACCCAATGCAATATCCGGTATCTCTATTGTTGTCTTATATGGATCGCTTGCGCTGTATACCGTATATGTGAAGTGTTTATTGCTTGTTATAACCAGTTTGTTGTCCAGTATTTGTAGATTGGTAATTATTGCAGCATCATCTGTGGTAGACGCCTCCTTGACGCCGGATGTCGTAGCGCATCCGAAGATCGCCGTGATTAAAAAAATTGATAAAAACATTTTCATTAAAATAATCTTTTTCATTCTTCCCCCTCCTTACGGAGTTTCAAAATTGTATCTTTCAGTTTTGTCTGACCTCTATAGTCTTTAACAAGCTCTCTGATAAGCACGCTGTCTCTTGTTATCTCTTCTACACGGCCGCCGTAAAGACCCAGAGTCATTCCCTTTTTTATTGTATAAGACTTGTTATCCGGCAGTGTTATCAGAGCATAATATTGCTGGCTGTCCCATGCTATTGCTATCAGCCTTATTTCATCGACATCGAAATTCTCTATGGGGGTTGCTCCCTTTTTCCTTTGTTGTTTAATCTTTTCGGGCTCAACCAGAGACTCAAACGGATCTCTCCTGCCATTTGGATCATAATTAAAGATTTCTTTTTCGACTTTGGGTTCTTCCTGCCGGACTTCCGCCTGAGGAGCGGCAGATGCAGTTACGGACTTTCGCGCAATGGATTTTTTTGTGGCAATGCTCTTGTCCTTGCATCCGGCCAGACTTGCAAGAAAAATCAGGATCAAAAGATATGCCAGTTTATTAGACATTTATTTGGCACCTGCTTCTTTTTCGGGTATCGCAGAAAATGTTGAAGCTGTAAATGAGACCTGCAATACATTTTCTCCTTTAACCCTTTTAGGGGTGGAAAGTTGCATATTGTTAATATTGACGATCCTGTCCAGCTTTGTCAGACTGCTTAAGAAATAGCCGAGATTATGATAGGTTCCCGCGACTTTCACGGAAACCGGTATTTCGTATACAATACCGCTCGGGTGCGTTGTCTTCTCGCTCGGTCTCCAGGATAATATCTCTAATCCGGCGCCTATGCCTAGGTCTGACACCTGTTTCAAAAGGTTTGAAATCTCTTTTTCCTCGGGCAGTTGCTGCTTTAACTCGTCTAATCTCTGTTTTAACCTTTCGTTCTCCTTGATCAATATATCCAGCTTTGCTGCCTTTGCCTCACTTGCCGCTATTTCGTTGTTCTGTTTGTCGATCTTTGCATCAAGCTCCTTGATCTCTTTCTGCTTCGGCATTATTAAAAATATAATGACTATTACGGATATAATAATACCGGGCAACAAAGAGATTATTATCTTTGCGTAAGACGGCAGATTTTTTATATCTATTTTTGCAGCCATATCAAGCCTTGACCTTAAATGTTAGTTTAAAAGAATATAACGAAAATCCGGATGTAGGTGACTGAATGGATTCCTGAAGATAGATATCAGTAAACAGATTGGAATTCTTAAGATTGTTCACATAGTTTACGACATCGGTATTTGTGAACGCAGTACAGCTTAAACTTATGTCCGTTCCTTTTACGTCCATGGTGTTAAGCCAAACCCCGACCGGAAGAAGGGCGCTGATTTCGCTAAGTATCTTAACCGGCAAAGTTTTGTTCTTGCCGAGCTGTTCAATAATCTCCTTCCGCTGCTGAAAAACAGTATTACGCTTCTCAAAATCTTCTACCTCTTTGATCTTTTCTTTTAATTCCTGAATCTTCTGTTCGTTTTCGCGGACCTTTGCCTGTCTGATGGAAACGCGGGAGGTGAAGAAATATATGAAATAAGCCAGTACAGCGCAAACGATTAGTGTTATGAGTATTGTTGAGATAAGGAATGCAGGAACAGGTTTTGCCTTCTTTTTCTTTTTTACCGGCAGAAGATTTACCTTGATCATCTGTCACCCTGCTTCCTTAGGGCAAGCCCAACGGCGACCGCCATCATCGGGGCTATCTCCTCTATATATACTGTATCAAACCTTTTTGGTATCTTGATATTCTTAAAAGGTTCAGCCAGCTTCGTTTCTATCCCGGACCTTTCCGCAATCATTGTTGCGAAATTTTTTAACAATGCACAGCCACCGCTTAATATGACTTCAGAAATATCTTCGTGGAGAGTAGTGCTTCTGTAATAATCAAATGATCTGATAATCTCGCTGAGTATTTCTTCAGAAGCCGCTTCTATCACGGAATTCGCATCTTCCGGTGAAATATTTTCGATCGGTTCGCCCCTTTTTACTTTTTCTGCTATTTCATATGAAATATTGAATTCCCTCTGAAGAGCTTCTGTATGCAAGTTGCTGCCGAGAGAGCTGTCTCTTGTAAAGACGGAGATGCCTCCCTTCAGTATGCTCATATTTATAGTGCTCGCTCCGATGTTCAGCAGCGCCACATTTTTCCCTGGTTCAATCTCATAGTTAATCCCGTACATATTCTCAAGAGCAAAAGAGTCAATATCAACAACGATCGGACTGAGGCCTGATTCCTTCACAACAGAAATATATTCATTTATTATATCTTTCTTTACAGCAACCAGTATAACGTCCATCTGACCCGGTTCCTCTTTAGGACCGATAATCTGAAAATCAAGGGTGACGTCTTCAATATCAAACGGCACATACTGTTCAGCTTCAAATTTTATAGACTCCGAGAGTTCCTCCTCCGACATCTCCGGCAAGGATATCCTTTTGATTATTACAGATGAATGACCTGAAATAGATATGACCGTGTTCTTCGTTTTTATATTGGCCTTTTTGATCATTTCCTTAAGCGAGTCCACAAGACGGAGAGAGTCAATTATTGATCCGTCAACAATGAGTTCAGGCGGGAGGGGATGCATATCGCACAACTCAAGTTCATAACTTCCTTTAGCTTCTTTAAGCTTTACAGCCTTTATGTAACTTGAGCCGATATCTAACCCTATAGATCCTTTGCTAGAAAAAAGCATAGCTTATGAATACCAGAAAAAAATTATCTTGTCAAGTTTTTTTTAAAAAATATTTCAGTTATTTCAGATAGTTCAATATAAATATTGAGAAATTAGTTTAAGAAATTCCAAAATGGAGTTATAAATTTAGGATTCTTTTAACCCTAATAATTTCATTGTCCACTATCCCGATCGCAAACAGATTCCCTTTGGCTCCCTTCAGCCTGCAAAACTCTCTATTGGCTAACTGATTGATTTTATTGGATATTATTGGCTGACCGTTAATTGCCTTTCTGTATTCATTATCGTCAAGGATAATTTCTCTTAATCCTGAAAGGACATAATCTATCGAATAATAAGATTTTTCCCCGGACTTTATATTGTCTAAAGACACTGAATTTTTTATGTCAAAAGGTCCGACTCTGCTTCTTTCAAGAGAAACAAGGTGCGCTCCGGTACCGAGCTTTTTCCCTATATCATCACATAGGGTTCTGATATAAGTTCCTTTTGCACATGAAACCGTTAAATTAAAATATGGGATGTCTATTCCTGTTATTCTGATATCGTATATTTCAACAGAACGTTCAGGTCTTTCAATCTCCATTCCTTTTCTGGCGAGTTTATAAAGTGCATTCCCTCCGACCTTCACAGCAGAGTACATGGGTGGTTTTTGCTTAATATGTCCTTTAAACTCCTTAACAGTTTCAGAAAGCAGTGACCCGGTCAAAAATGATATATCTTTCTGTTCAATTATCCTGCCGTGAGAATCGTAAGTGTCCGTCCTTTCTCCAAGTTTAACCCTTGCGTTGTATTGCTTATCCATATCAAGCAGGAATCCCGAGATTTTTGTCGCTTCGTTAAGACAGACCAGAAGCACCCCGGTTGCCATAGGGTCCAGGGTGCCTGTATGGCCGGCTTTATTGGCCCCCAGCAGGCGTTTGACTCTGGACACAACCTGATGGGAAGTTAAACCATATGGTTTGTTCAAGTTGATAATTACATTCATTGGATTATTAGATAAAAAACGGTAATAGTTTAACTCTCGAATCAGAAACTTAACACTTCTGACTTCTTAGCCGTTTTAAGAAGGGATTCCTTGGCATTTTTCAGACCGGCCCTGATCCTGAATCCTGCGGCATTTTTATGGCCGCCTCCTCCATAAAGTTCGGCGATCTTTGCAACATTAACATCGCCTTTAGACCTTAAGCTCACCTTCCAGATTCCCCTGCCGATATCCCTGAACACCGCTGATATTTTTATTGAATCGATCATCCTCGGGAAATTGGAAAAATTTTCTGTATCCTCAGGTTTTGCGCCGGTTTTTCTGAACATATCCTTTGTTATATGAGTCATTGCCACTCCTCTTCTTATTTCAAGAGTGTTAAGTGCCATCATAAGCAGGGCAAATCTTTTCCTGTCCCATCTCTCATACAGGTAATCCGCTATCCGATTCGGCTCAGCGCCTGCATCGATCAGATCAGCGCTTATCCTCAATACCCCGGCGTATGTATTGCTGTATCTGAAAGTCCCCGTATCAACCGAAATCGCGGCATAAAGATTAGTGGCTATATCTTTTGTAATCTTGATATCAAGGGCCTTTAACAGATAAAAAACCATGACGCCAGTGGCAGCCGCCTTACTGTCGACCCACCTGATGTCGCCGAACTCATTTTCAGTCTCATGGTGGTCAATTATTACAGAAGTTCTGAATTCATAGCGGTCAAGCGATGCCCTTTCCGGGCTGTTGCAGTCAAGAAGTATCAGCATCGGATCAGCCTTCAGCATATTCTTGATATCGGGACTGAATTTATCATGTCCGGGCAGAAATCTGTAGGATTTCGGGACAGGGTCTCTGCAATAAATAAAAGTGTCTTTCCCTATAGACTCCAGCGCTGCTGAAAGCGCTCCGGCGGAACCTAATGCGTCCCCGTCAGGGTTAATATGTGTTGCGATGAGAATGCATTTCTCCCGCCTGATACCAGATAGAATTTTTTTAGGTACCCTCATCACTATCCTTGATCTCTTTCAGAAGCTTGTCCATCTTGTAGCCGTATTCTATTGAAGTGTCCAGTCTGAATTCTATACCGGGTATAAATTTTATCCGCAGCCTCTTCGAAAGCGCTGACCGTATAAAATTTTTTGCTGAGTTCAATATCTCTAAAGTAAGTTCTCTTTCCTCTTCCTTGAGGATGCTTACAAAGATCTTCGCTAATTTAAGATCAGACGTCATATCGACCCCTGTAACCGTAATAAAACCTATTCGGGGGTCTTTGAGTTTGTACATTATTATATCAGCCACCTCTTCTCTTATAAGGTCGCTGACTCTCTGAGAACGTTTGTAAGGAAGCATAGTTACCTCTCGTGAAGCGTTGCGTAAAGTGGATGAAGCGTAGTTTGGGAAAAAACTTAAATTTTGGATTTTTAGTCACACACTACTGATTACGCATTACGCTTTATAATTTTGCGGCTATCTTTTCAATTATATAGTTTTCCAGTATATCGCCTACTTTTATATCATTAAAATTCTCGATTATAATTCCGCATTCATATCCTGACTGGACTTCTTTAACATCATCTTTAAATCTTTTCAATGAGGCGATCTTGCCGTCATAAATGACTATGTTGTCTCTTAAAACACGAATACCGTCGCTGGAGCGTGAGATATAACCATCAATAACATATGAACCGGCTATATTCCCGAGTCTTGACACAGGGAATACCTGTCGGACTTCCGCCCTGCCGAGGACCTTTTCCTTCAGGGTCGGTTCAAGCAGGCCTTCAAGGGCTTTCTTTACGTCTTCGATCGCTTCATAAATAACATTATATAGCCTTATATCAACTCCTTCTTTTTCAGCAGTATGTGAAGCTTTGATTTCAGGCCTTACATTAAAACCTATAATTATTGCATTCGAAGCTGTAGCCAGCATTACATCTGATTCATTTATCCCTCCGACAGAAGTATGTATGACCTTTACCTTCACCTCAGGATGGATTATATTTTCAAAAGCGTCCTTTATGGCCTCAACAGAACCCTGCACGTCCCCCTTTATTATTATATTGAGTTCCTTTATCTGCCCTTCCTTTATTTTTGTATAAAGCTCATCAAGAGTTAATTTCTTTGCCTTGGCTATCTCAAGAGACCTCTGTTTCTGCAGCCTCGTCAGTGCAATCTGGCGCGCCCTTTTCTCGTCTTCAACTACAGTAAATATATCGCCGGCGGAAGGGACTTCCGAAAACCCTATTACCTCAACAGGGGTTGAAGGGCCTGCCTGCTCTATTCTCCTGCCGGTATCATCTGTTAATGCTCTCACCTTCCCTACATGACTGCCCGACAACAACGCATCACCGATCTTGATCGTGCCTTTCTGTACAAGGAGTGTTGCAACAGGGCCTCTGCCTTTATCGAGTTTGGCCTCAATGACGGTTCCTCTGGCTTCCCTTTCCGGGTTTGCCTTGAGTTCCATAATTTCCGACTGCAGGAGAATCATCTCAAGAAGGTGTTCAATACCAAGACGCTTTTTTGCCGACACTTCTACAAAAATATTATGACCGCCCCATTCTTCAGATATAATTCCATGCTCTGAAAGCTCCCCCTTTACCTTTGCTACGTTTGCTTCCGGTTTGTCTATCTTGTTTACAGCAACAACAATTGGAACATTTGCAGCCTTTGCATGGTTTATTGCTTCCACTGTCTGCGGCATCACACCGTCATCAGCAGCCACAACAAGCACGACTATATCGGTAACCTTTGCGCCTCTTGCCCTCATTGAAGTAAATGCTTCATGCCCCGGAGTATCAAGGAAAACAATATCCTTTCCTTTAAGATTGACCTTGTATGCTCCTATATGCTGGGTTATCCCGCCGGCTTCGGTCTCGGTGACTTTTGTCTCCCTGATCGCATCGAGGAGCGATGTCTTACCATGGTCAACATGACCCATAATTGTTACAACAGGGGCGCGGGGCAGGAGTTTCGAAGCGTCTTCCTGTACATCTTCTTCCAGTCCAATATCTTCCTCAACTGAAGCCAGCTCTATTCTAATGCCGAAATTATCCGCAACAAGGAGGGCTGCATCCGGATCAACAGGCTGATTTATGGTGGGCATGTATCCCAGTTCCATGAATTTCTTTATTACGTCTGAAAATTTCAATCCGATAAGCTCCGAAAATTCCTTTACGGTCGTCCCTTCGCGGAGCTTAAGCGTTTTTTTCCTGGGCATTGTGGATTGTATCACCTGTTTTTGTTCCTGCTTCTGAACAAACTTGGGTTTCTCGCCTTTTCTGGCCGGCTTGATGTCATGCCATTTTTTTGGCTCTATCTTCCTGATTGTCTGAAAGGCACGCTGCAGGCCCGGCTTGGACTTAAACTTCTCAATCTTCTCTGACTCTATTTCTTTCTTAAACCTGTCAGGCAATTTTATTTCCTCTTCGGCTTCCATGACAGGCGCCGGTGCGGCCTTCGTATCTTCAAGACCAAGATCTTTTTCTTCAGCTTCCCGGATTATCCCCTTTGCCGGCATCTTTTCGGGTTTTATGCTTTCAAACGGCTCCTTCACAACTTCAAGCACTTTTTTCTCAGGAGATTTTTCATGTTTTACGGCCACGCCGGAGACCGCCTTCTTCTCGGCAGGTTCAGCGGGCTTTGCTTGCTGAGGCCTGACTGTCTTCGCCGCCGGTTTGGGTTTTTCCTGTTTAACAGCAGTTTTTGGAGATAAAGATCTCCTTATCTTTTCAGCAGTCTCGTCATCTATGCTGGATGCATGAGTCTTGCCTGTTATACCGAGCTTGGCAAGTTCATTTATAATCTCTTTGCTCTGCTTGTCCAGACTCTTTGCTAATTCAAATATTCTTATTTTTGACATTGTACCCCGATCCAAAAGATTATTTAATTTAGATTACAATCAACGAACTGTTACGATATCTTGTAACATTAATTCTAAAATGTTATCATAAAAATCACTTTTAATGCAATTCTGAAAGGAGGCACTGAACTTGGCAAGTTGTATTGCGTGCGGGAAAAAGAAAACTATCGGCAACAATGTAAGCCATGCCAACAATAAGACCAAAAGGCAGTTGATGCCCAATCTGCAGAGGACAAGAATAATAACTGCAAATGGGGTAAAACGCGCCTATGTCTGTACAAGATGTCTGCGCTCAGGTGTGGTTAAGAAAGTAGTCTGATGTTAAGGACGGATTCCATCCTCTCTCCAATAATCAAAAATCTTGGTATTGATGACGGAGTCTGCCTTGCAAGGATAAAAAATAACTGGTACAGGATTTTTAACAAACCTCTTTCATTGCATATGTACCCTTCGAAATTTGCAGAAGGCGAACTGCTCATAAATGTTGACTCGCCCATATGGATCCAGCAGCTCGGCTATTATAAAAAGGAGATAATCGACAAGTTAAGCGATTATGGTGTCAGGGATATACGTTTCAGGTTGGGGAAAATCTACGGAAAAAGGGAAAATGTTCCGGCAAGAGAACATGCTGTCAAGGAGCTATCCAGGGAAGATAACCTGTTTGTCTCAGAACTTTTATCGAATATAAATGATGAATCACTGAAGGCTTCCATCAGGAAAGCCCTGGAAAAATCCCTCAGGTCTTCAAAGTCTTCAAAATAATACGGGCTAAGCGATTTTGCTTAGCCCTGATATCGTCTTTCTTATATCTTTCCAAATCTATGCTGATTCAGCCTGCTTCTCATAAATCAGTATTGGTTTTTCCTTCTTTGTTACAGTATCTTCGGTTATAAGACATTCCTTAATGCCTTTTTGCGAAGGTATGTCGTACATAACATCCAGCATTATCTCTTCCAGTATCGCTCTGAGTCCCCTTGCTCCTGATTTGCGCTCAACCGCTTTTCTTGCGATAGCCGACAGGGCGCTGTCCGTAAACTTCAATCTGACATTATCGAATGAAAGCAGTTTCTGATACTGTTTGGTAAGGGCGTTTTTCGGCTCGACCAGTATTGTTACAAGAGAAGCCTCATCAAGTTCATCGAGAGTGGCCACAACCGGCAGTCTGCCGACAAATTCAGGGATTAAACCGTATTTTATAAGATCCTGGGGTTCTGTCAGGCTCAGCACATCGCCGATCTTCTTCTCGTTTTTGCTCATAACACTTGTTCCGAAACCCACTGTTTTCTTGCCTATCCTCTGCTCCAGAATACCTTCGAGTCCGATGAATGCCCCTCCGCAGATAAAGAGTATATTCGTTGTGTCTATCTGTATAAAATCCTGCTGCGGATGTTTGCGCCCTCCCTGAGGAGGTATATTGGCAACAGTGCCTTCAATAATCTTCAGCAGCGCCTGCTGTACGCCTTCGCCCGAGACATCCCTTGTTATCGAAGGATTATCGGATTTCCTGCTTATCTTGTCTATCTCGTCGATATAAACAATACCCCTCTGCGCCCTTTCAACGTCGTAATCCGATGCCTGCAGGAGTTTTAATATTATATTCTCCACATCTTCACCGACATAACCTGCCTCTGTAAGGGTTGTTGCATCTGCAATTGTGAAAGGGACATCGAGTATTCTTGCGAGAGTCTGCGCAAGCAAGGTCTTGCCGGTTCCCGTAGGCCCGATAAGCAATATATTGCTTTTCTGGAGTTCTATATCAGACTCGGAAGGACTGTAGATCCTCTTGTAATGGTTATGAACTGCGACAGAAAGTATTCTTTTTGCCTTTTCCTGCCCTATGACATAATCATTAAGAACGCTGTGTATTTCTTTTGGCGCCGGCAGCTTCGGCAGCGGTTCCCCGACTGTATCCACATATAGTTCATCGGCTATTATTTCATTGCAGAGTTCAATGCACTCATTACATATGTAGACAGTCGGTCCGGCAATCAGCTTCTTTACTTCCTCCTGTCCTTTTCCGCAGAAGGAACATTTAAGAGCTTCTTCATCTTTTTTCGCCATCTAATCCTCCGATAAAGTCAGCAGCAGCTTTAAAGATTTTCGCAACCTTTTATTCATCGCTCCAACATGTGTCACTGACTTGTTTTTTTGATAGAATGAATAACGTCATCCACTATTCCGTATTCTTTAGCCTCTTCTCCCGACATAAAGAAGTCCCTGTCGGTATCAGCCTGAATTTTCTCAATAGGCTGTCCGGTATGTTTAGAAATTATTTTATTAAGGGTATCCTTCATCCTTAATATTTCTTTTGCATGTATTTCGATATCTGTAGCCTGTCCCTGGAAGCCGCCCATCGGCTGATGCAGCATTATCCTGGAATGAGGAAGGGCAAACCTTTTCCCTTTCGTTCCCGCCGAAAGGAGAAGCGCGCCCATGCTTGCAGCCTGTCCTATGCAGTATGTAGATATATCCGGTTTGACATACTGCATTGTGTCGTATATCGCAAGACCGGATGACACAATACCCCCCGGTGAATTTATATATATATGAATGTCCTTATCGGGGTCATCCGTCTGCAGAAAAAGTATCTGGGCTATCACGGTATTTGCAACGATATCGTCTACCGCGGTACCCAGAAATATTATCCTGTCTTTCAGAAGTCTCGAGTATATATCGTATGCCCTTTCGGTCCTTCCGGTCTGTTCTATTACAATAGGTATAACGCTCATCATTATTCTCCTTTCACGATCTCGGCTCTTGAGAGTAACAGGTCGAGAACCTTTTCGTCTCTGATTGTGTTCTTAAAATTCTCAAGCGAGCCATCCTTTGTAACAAAAAGATTGATGACCGCATCCGGTGTTGTCTGAAGATGCCTTGCAAGAAGGGCTATTTTCTCTTTTATTTCGCTTTCAGAAACATTTATGCCCTCTTTTTCCGCGATCATGTCAAGAAGGAGCATTGTCTTCACATTCTTAATCGCCTGCGGTTTCAGTTTCTCCCTCAAATCGGAAACTTCATCCTTATCCGAACTTTTTTCGGCGCCGGCCTCTTTAATCAATTCTTTCGACTGTTTCCTGGAAAGCCTTTCATTCACTATGAGATTTTCGAGTTCCTTCTCAAGGAGCGCTTCGGGGATGTCGAAATCGTGCGATTCGACCAGTATTTCGACAATCCCGGCCTTCTGCTGTTTTGCCGCTTTATCCTGTTTGGCCTTCAGGATACCTTCATTAATCTTGGCCTTCAGGGACTCGAGAGTCTCATGGCCGAAATCCTTGGCAAACTCATCATCAACCGGCTGCAGCTTTTTCTCTTTGACTTCCTTTATTGTTATCCTCAACCGGCTGCCTGAATCCGTTCCTTCCTTGACTTCGCCGCCTTCGATTTCGGGAAGGGATATTTCGACTACGTCTGACTTCTTCCTGCCCACGATCTCATCGAGTATGCCTTTGGGCGTCAGATTATTGCCGAGGTTCATCACCTGATCTTTACCTGAAGAAAGTTCTTTTTCACCGGATGCATCAAGTTTTACATAGTCTATCACAATAAGGTCGTCTTCCCTGATCCCCCTGTCAACCGCCTCGAACACAGCCCTCTCTTCCTGCAAGCCCTTAAGTGTCTCCTCAACCTCCTTATCCTCTATCGAAGTATCAACGGCCTCCACTTTCAGTCCTTCATAATTAAGATTGCTTATGTTCGGTCTGACCTCAACTGTAAGAGAAAAAGAAAGCGGTTCATTTTTTTTGATATCAAGATTACTTTCAAACCTGGGAAGCGCTACGGGGACCAGATCAGCCTCCTTTAATGCCTTTGAATAGTATTCGGGGACCAGTCTGTCGATGATATCAGCCTTTATATCATCGCCGAATTTCTTCTCGATTAAATTAACAGGAACCTTCCCCTGCCTGAAACCGGGTATCTTGGCCCTATGCTTAACTTTATCGAGTGATTCTTTATATTCTTTTTCTATAATATCCGTCGGGATCTCGATCTTCAGTCGTTTCTTGGTATTGCTTATATCCTCGATTGTTGTGCTCAAAACAGCCTCCTTAAGTGTTTACCTGTCAGAGCAGCGCCCCATATCAGGGACTCCTCCATAATTAACATGTGCGTTCATACCAGCCTATGCAATAACAGGGTTTATTTAATGTAAAATAATACCGCAACTTTAGTCAATTTTAGGTATAATCTCAAACATGAACCTCTATCTCATCGACGGGAATTCATATGTTTACCGCGCATATTATGCAATAAAAGGTCTGACAAACTCCAAAGGCTTTCCAACCAATGCCATCTTCGGGTTCACAAACATGCTCCTGAAGATAATAAAAGAGAAAAAACCCGACGGCATAGCGGTGTTCTTCGACTCGCCTGAACCTACTGAAAGGCACAGGATTTTTGAAGAATATAAGGCACACAGGCCTGAAACGCCTTCCGATCTTGTTCAGCAACTGCCGTATATCAGAAAAATGATATCAGCATTTAATATCAGCATCCTTGAACTCCCCGGCTATGAGGCTGACGACATTATCGGAACTATTGCGAAAAAGGCTTCAGGAAACGGGATAGAGGTCTTGATCGTAACAGCTGACAAGGACATGCTGCAGCTTGCTGATGAGCATATAAGAATATACGACCCGATGAAGGAAAAAATTTTTGATACGGAATATGTAAAGGGAAAATTCGGCGTTGTCCCGGAAAGGGTCCCTGAATTCATGGCGCTTACAGGAGATGCTGTGGACAATATCCCCGGGATTAAAGGCATAGGTGAAAAGACCGCGAAAGAGCTGCTTTCGTCATTTGAGAATCTTGATGAACTCCTCCGGAATCCGGAGCGTATAAAGAAAGAAAAACTCCGAGCGATGGTGGCTGAAAACAGGGATATGGTTCGAATGAGCCGGAAGCTCACAACAATAGACACTTCAGTCCCTGTTGATATCGAAGCAAAAGAGTTCGCGCTGAAAGAGCCGGACTGGCTTTCGCTTTTATCCTTATTCAAAGAATTTGAGTTTTCAAGCCTGATGAAGCTTCTGCCATCGACCGGAACCTGCGAACGGGAATATGAAACTATCGATTCTTCAGCCAGACTGAAAGAATCTCTTTTCTCCGTAAAAAATGAAATCGCATTTGATATAGAAGCGACCGGAAGAAACCCTCTGACGGACAGCATTGTAGGCATCGCATTCTGCAATAAAAAGGAGAAGGCTTTTTATGTGCCTGTTGCTCATTCCCGATCACTCGCAGATTCCGGCAGACAGTTAGACAAAAAGGATGCCTTCGAAATTCTCAGCCCGATACTGCGGGACCCGGAGATATCTAAAATAGGGCATAACCTGAAATACGACATCATGATACTTGACCGGGAAGGAATAATCGTCAGCGGAAAACTCTATGATACTATGATAGCCTCTTACCTTTTAAATCCCAACAAGGCCAATCACGGCCTTGATGAGGTCTCTTTCGAATACCTGTCGAAGAGAAAAAAGTCGTTCATGGAAGTTTTAAAGAAGAGAGCGTCATTTGCGGAAGTGCCAATTGAGGAAGCAGCTCCTTACGCATCTGAGGATGCGGCTCTCAGCTATGAACTCAAAGACGTCCTCTTCAGGAAAATCGGGGAAAAAGGTCTGGATAAAATCTATTTCGACATCGAGATGCCGCTTATCGAAGTGCTTATGGATATGGAAAAGGCCGGCATAAAGATAGACGCTGAAAAGCTCAGGGAACTGTCGAAAGCAATGACGGTCGAGATAGACAGCCTTCAGAAAAGGATATTCTTTCTCGCAGGAGAAGAATTCAACATAAACTCACCCAAACAATTAAGCAGGGTGCTCTTTCAGAGTCTCGGTCTCAGTCCGTCTAAAAAGACTAAAACAGGTTTTTCGACAGGCATGGATGTCCTTGAAGAGCTTGCCGAGATCCATGAACTCCCCAGGGAGGTTCTTAATTACAGAAGCCTTGCCAAGCTCAAGACCACATATCTTGATGTTCTTCCATCTATTATGAATCCGGAAACAGGCAGAATACATACATCTTTCAATCAGACCGTAACAGCGACCGGAAGACTGAGCAGCAGCGATCCGAATCTCCAGAATATCCCTGTAAGAGGGGAATGGGGAAGGCTTATAAGACAGGCATTCATCGCTGAAAAAGGCAACCTCTTGCTCTCCGCAGATTACTCCCAGGTGGAATTGAGGATACTTGCCCACCTCAGCGGAGATGAAGGACTTGTCGATGCTTTTAATAAAGACCTGGATATACATACAAGGACGGCTTCTGAACTTTACGGGATCCCGCCTGACAAGGTAACAGATGAAATGAGGCGTACAGCAAAAACAGTGAATTTCGGAGTGATATACGGCATTTCTGCATTCGGACTCTCTGAGACCCTGGATATAGACAGAAAAGATGCGGAAAAATATATAAGGCAGTATTTCGACCGCCATCCCGGCGTTAAGGAATATATCGAAAAAATCCTGTCCGAAGCAGAAGAAAAGGGATATGTTAAAACACTTTTTGGACGAATAAGGCCTGTCCCTGAATTAAAGAGCCATAACAGGAACATAAGACAACAGGGTGAAAGACTCACTGTGAATTCTCCGATACAGGGAACTGCAGCAGATATGATAAAAATTGCAATGATAAATATCCGGAGGCGCTTCAGGAGAGAATCCCCAGGGGCCGGAATGATACTGCAGGTGCATGATGAACTATTGTTCGAGGTTAAAGAAGAAGAGGCTGAAATCGTAAAAAAGATTGTGAAAGAAGAGATGGAGGGAGCTGTGAGACTGACAGTCCCTGTAAAAGTTGATATAGGGATTGGGAAAAACTGGGCTGATGCGCATTAAAAATTGTATGAACATTGTCCTAAATCTGATAGAATAATCCATAAGGGGGACGATATGGGAACTAAAAAGTCGTTAGGGAAGAAAAAAGAAAAATCAGTCAAGGCCAAAAAAACTCCAGTTAAAAAAACAGCAAAGCCTTTATCAGCAAAAGCTGAAAAGACCGGCAAAAAAGTTTCCGGAGCGGGGAAAGAAACAAAGCCTAAAAATATTTCTAAGTCCGTAACCCCTAAAAAGAAAACCTCTCCAGGGGAAAAGCTCTCTTCCGCCGGCAAGAAGAAAGTTGCGGAAAAGAAAAAGACAGCAAAAAAGCCGGAAAAAATTTCCATTGCACCCGGTGTTAAGGCTAAAGCAAAAAAACCTCCAAAATCATCTGAAAAGAAACCTGTTTCAGCAAAAACAAAAAAGACAGCCCCCAAAATCGCTCCATCCGGAGAAACTAAAAAAACTGCTGTAAAGAAGGTAAAAAAAGTTGCCGCGGTTAAATCACCGAAAATTCCAGAGAAGAAAAAAACCGTGAAATCCGCAACAAAGGGAAAAACAGAGGTTGGAGCAAAGGCCGAGGTTAAGACTGAAAGAAAGACAGTGCCTGCAAAAACCGGAGAATCCTGGACGAAGACAGAGAAAAAAGCCGAAGCCGCAAAGAAAAAAGTATCCACTAAGCCGATAAAAGCCCCCAGGCAGATTGCGATGCCTGAGAAGAAATCCTTAAGAGGGAAACCGGCTGTCCCGCCCGTAATTGCGGAGGAACTAAAAAAACCTCCAAAGCCCCCCCTGAAAATTTTTCTTCCCGGGGAAGAAAGAATAGAAGAGATCGTTCAGGAAGTCCTGTATCATGAACTTCCCGAGGAGTTCGGCGAAAACGAACTGTTCATCACAGCGGTCGACCCACATTATGTTTTTGTAAGCTGGGAGATAAACAAGGATGACATATCAAAGGGTGAAGGAGATCTGAATATCCGCACATATGATGTTACAGGCATTGAATTTGACGGCAGCAATTCAAACAGGATCCTTGATATCAGGATAAAGAACAGGGTGGGGAGCGGTTTCTTCGATATCGATATGCACGGCAGAGATGTAATAATGGAGATAGGGGTTCTGAGTTCAAAGGGCAGATTCAAACCTATTATCCGGTCAAACAGGGTTTCGGTCCCGCGCCTGTTGTCATTCGATGAACTCGGCATTGTGCAGAAATTATATAAGTCGGGAATACCTGTTGGTTACTGAGCAAAACGTTGTTTATAAATCTTATCTGCTGACGTTCATTTTCATTATTCTCATATCCGGATGTTCAACCACTCAGACTGCAAACCTTTCAAGAGAAAAGGAAGAAGAGGCTTTAGAGTATCTCAGGGAGGGGGGGAGGCATTACGATGACGGCAAATACGAAAAAGCAGTAGACGCATACAAAAAAGCGGCCGAAATCATGCCTGGGAATGCCTATGCGCATTTCAATCTCGGCGCTTCATATGAAAGATTGTATTTATACGAAGAATCCTTAAACTCCTACAAAAAATCAATTAGTATCAAATCCGATGACCCGCTTGTCTTTTACAATCTCGGCATTGTTTACAGTAAGATGAGAAATTACCAGGAGGCTGTCAAGGCGTTCAAACAGGCTGCCGAGCTCTATCCCGATTATGCTGAGGCTTACTATGGCATTGGCTGGGCGCATGGAGAATCGGGTCAATATCAGCAGGCCATCGATGGCTATAATAGAGCCATCTCGGCAGACCCCGATTTTACAAAGGCCCACTACGCGCTCGGCAATATTTATGTAATTAACGGGGACAGCGAATCAGCGCTGAAGGAATATGAAATACTCCTGGGACTTGACCCTGCAAGGGCGGATGATCTTTTAAAAGCAATAAAAAGTTCACAATGAATCTCCCCGCTGCAGAGACGGTGGGGTATTGAATCACCCTGCGGCAGAGACCGCAGGGTATCTATAAAATCTCCCCTCCCTTGAGGGGAGGGGACTAAGGGGAGGGTGAAAAAAAGAATTATCACCTAACCTCCCCCCTCAAGGGGGAGGGACTATATGGTAACCCCGTGGCAAGACCACGTGGAATTACAAGTTTAATAAAAAGTCGAGATTCTAACAGGCTGCTGAAAAACTAAGTTTTTGTGTCATTCCGAGGAGCCGAAGGCGACGAGGAATCTTAAAACTTATTGGATCATAACGGCTCTTAATATTTCTCGTTTCACTCGAAATGACAAAAAAGAGACTTTTTCGGCAGCCTGCTAATTCAAAAAGACTTCCTCTGCTTCATAGACCTAAACCTTATTTAAGCATTACGTCCTTTCAGCATCATTTGCATATTTAATGATATAAAAACTCTTTCCCGCCGCTTTCTTTATTTGTTTTTATATCCGACTTGTTTTGAGCAAACTCTCAGGATTGTCACCGGCAATATTCGGCGCTCTTTTTTCAAGCCATGCCTCGATATCCTTGGCCTGCATGGGCCTGAGCAATAAAAATCCCTGTCCATAACGACATTTCAGCGACTTAAGGCAATTCAACTGATCTTTAAATTCTATTCCCTCAGCGATAAGATCGAGTTTCAGATTTTGCGCTAAAGATACTATAGTCTTTATAATCTCCATATTTTCATCGCTGCCGAACATCTTTTCGATAAAAGAGCGGTCGATCTTAAGCGCATTTATAGGGAAACGGTGCAGATAGCCCAGAGATGAGTACCCTGTGCCAAAATCGTCTATATGTATATGAATTCCCATTTCCTGCAATTTTTTCAAAACTACTAAAGCATGTTCATCGTTTTCCATTATCATGCTTTCCGTTATCTCAAGCGACAAACAACATGCGTCAACACAGTTTCTCTCCAGAATCTCTTTAATCATATCTGCCAGATTTGTCTGCAGGAACTGTTTTGTCGAAATATTCACGCTCATCTTCATCACTGAATACTGTGGAAATTGCATCTGCCATTCATGCAATTGTCTGCAGCATTCATTGATGATCCATTCCCCCATAGATAAAATCAATCCTGTCTCCTCCGCAAGCGGGATAAATTCCAATGGACAGATAAGGCCGCGTTCAGGGTGGTTCCACCGTATAAGGGCCTCGAAACCAATAACCTCTTCTGTATCCAGTTCTACAACAGGCTGGTAGTGCATCTGAAATTGATTACGTTCAATAGCTCTCCTTAGGTCTGTCTCCAGATGCAAAAGCGTCAATGTTTTGGCGTACATCAATGGATCAAAGAACTCGTAGTAGTCTTTGCCTTTAGCCTTTGCCTGATACATGGCTATATCTGCATCGCGTATCATGTCTTCGGGACGCTCATATTCTTCAGAGCTTATGGTAATCCCTGCACTCGCAGTGGTAAATATCTCCTGTCCTTCAATATAGAAAGGCAGATTCAGTTCTTTCAGCAACCTTTCGGTGATCTGTCCTGCATGTCCTCACTCTGTCTGAGCGCCTTCTCAGTCTGCTCCCGCTCAATAATTTCATCACGGAGCTTTGCATATCCATCTTCCAGGGCAACGCTCATTTTGTTAAAAACATCTGCTAACTCTCCGAATTCGGTGCTGTCTTTATATGAAATTTTGTACCCCATTTCACCCAATGAGAGAGCCCTTACGCCTTTTACAAGCTCATTTATAGGCATGATAATCGCCATTGCAAGTTTTACCGAAATAAAAATGCCTAAAAGAGCGCTTAACACAAGTGTGACATAAAGAATTGTCTTTGCCCTGTTTATCTTTATCATCGCTTCGCTCGTCATCAACTTAAGTTTTGAACTCGCCTGTGCAGACATCTCTTCTGTCTTGCCGAGAAGTTTATCCCCCATGGCCGCTGCATTCAGCTTAAGACCGTCTATTCTTTCGATATTCGCCGATGCAGTGATATAGTAACTGAGCGCTCTCTGGTAGTTCTGTATGAGGGAATGCAAGTTTTCGAGGTCTTTATAGACCTCGGGCTTATGGTGGCATGTAGTGCAGTTCTCCGAATTCTTTTCAAGGGCTGAAACATTGTTTACAATCTTATCGAGTGACTGGCTCAAAGATGTCCGGACAGTATAAAGATCTGACTGGACGGTCTGGATACTGACTACCAGATGCATTCGCATATCTTCTATTTGATGAAGTCTCAAGAGCCCGGCAAGTTCTGTTGTTGTATTCTTAATATAGAAAATCGCAAATATTGATCCGACAGCAAAGAATAACAAGAGCGGCAATAGATGCAGAATAATTTTTCGTTTCATCTATGAAAAAATAATTTTCCGGCACAGCTCAAAAACTTTTCGTATACGACGGCTTTCGAGTGATCCACGGGATTCGTTCGTGTACGCTATTAGAAAAGAAGGGATCACAAACCCATACAGACGAAAAGATTTTTTTGCCATACCGGAAAATTTATGAATAGTGTGGGCGAAATCCATGCTCAAACCTCCACAAATAAAAAACCTGCTCCGAAAGAGCAGGCATTTAAAGCGCCACTTCGACAGCCCCTCTATCCCTTACCATCATATAACGGACAGGTAGCTTTGTGAATCCCGGTAAACCGGGAGTTACCCTTTCGGTGGCTTATACCGTAACTTGCGCAAAAAATATGCCATAAATTTATAATAAACTAACCATTTGTATTTAAATAATATTTAAATCTCCTCTTCATTTTTCAAGAATAATCTATCTCTGGATAATTCAGTTTATGCGTCAAAATACACTATTAGTCAAGTCTGCATTCATTTGAACAATAATTAAATCCTGTTGATTTGCAGATCTTTTACAGTGCATCTGCCTTCCTTTTATGCAGCGTGTGCAGTTATAACTTTACAAGTTCAGGCTGCATCTTGCACACACAGCCTGATTCTTTTCTCCCCTGCACATGCCTGAAATTCCGTGATGACAGAGCGCAAAATCATATTTGAGAGGGTCTTCAGGATCGAATTTCTTCAAAGCCTCTGTAATCTCAACAGCTGTCTTCCAGCCCTGTGACCTCCGCCTTGTGAAGCCGAGGCACCTGGATATCCTTGCAATATGCGTGTCAAGCGGAATAACCAATCTGTTTTTAGGTATTCCCTTCCATATGCCGAAATCGATATCCCTGTCCCTTATCATCCAGCGGAGGAATAAATTAGCCCTTTTGCAGGCGCTTCCGTTTGCCGGCGACGGGAGAAACTGCACAAGACCGGCCGGTTTAATATTCGTTCCGTAAATCCCGGATGTGTTTATTCTCAGAAATGTCTCAATAAGTCCGGTCAGGCCGTTTTCTATGTTTTTATTATCGGCTCTATAAAACTTTTTGAAGGCGCTTTCTATCGTATCATGCTCTTTTAATAGCGCATGGAGGATATACAACAAACAGATAATATCCTCGGTTTCGTTGAATCTGTATTTTATGCCTCCGAAAAGTTTTCCATGTCTCACCGGATTAAAATTCAGAATGAAGTCATGAGGACTTTTCCCCATTAAAGACAGTATCTTCCCGATTGTTGATCTGAATAAATCCACTCTGCCGTACGCAAAGCATGAAGCGATAAAACCCGAGACTTCAATATCACGGGGATTTTTATATCTTGAAGGAAATTCGATCGGGTCACGTAGCAACCTCTCCTGAAAATTAAATTCCCTGTAGAATCTATCGAGGATTTTTTTAAGCTTGCTCATAGCTGCTAAATATAATACAAATAAGCCTGTGAGCTTGTCAGCTATTGTTGTGTCTCAAAAATACCTTTACATCGAATCTTCTGAAAAAGTCATGTTTTTATCATTCCCGAGGTAGTAGTCGGGAATCCAGTGCCTTTAACCCCGAATGCTTTCGGGACTGGATTCCCGCCGCGGGAATGACGGCCCAAATCATTCGAAACATATGTATAGAACTGTTAGGGACAGCACTCTCGGCAGATGTCGGCATGCCTTCACATCGTGATCTTGGTCAGCACACCGTGAAGTTTTTTGGAAGGGATTTTGTAAAAATTGATAAACGGAGGTGTATTCCTTTTGATGAAATGGAATATCTTCCATATCAGATTGCCCGTAGTAATATCTTCAAGGCCGTAAAAGACCGCCCTTTCCTCAATTCCCCCTTCCCTGAGTATCTCTTCTACATCAACCATTTCCATATACCCCATCTGTATCTCAAAAACCCTCAGACCTTTTGAAATATCCTCTTTAAAGAAACCTGTTACACCGAAAGGGTCGTCCCTCTTTATGATGGAAACAAAAATGTTGTCTTCGTATAAGATACCGTGATAGAACATCGTCTGAGTGATGTAAAACGGTATTTCCTTAATATCCTTAAGGAGGAATAACGCTGTTCCGTTAATTTTTTCAGTCTTTTCATAAACCCTGTTGAATTTAAGTAGAAAATCATCCAGCGGCATAAAATCCATCATTTTGTAAAGTCTCTTCTGACCTTTTGTATAAAGAACTATCATCGCAAGAGGAATTGAGGCAAGTATCAGGGACCAATAACCGCCGTGCGGTATCTTGTAAAAGTTTGCGAAAAGATAAACGGAATCGATCAATGTTATGAACAGGACAACAAGCGACAACACCGGTTTTTTCTTGAGGAAGAATATCCATATCATGAAAATCCCGGTGATGACCATAGTGCCGGTAACAGCAAGTCCATAAGCATTGGCAAGGCGGTGCGATTCCCTGAACTCTACCATTATGAAAAGGACCGCGAAAAGCAGCGCCCAGTTTACAGAACCAATATATATCTGAGACTTCCTTTCTATGGAAGTGTAATCAACCTTGAACATCGGCATTATCCTTGTGGTTATACCCTGGTATACCATTGAGAACATCCCGCTGATCATGGCCTGAGAAGCAATGATTGTTGCAGTAATGCTCAACAGAAGAAACGGTACATAGAGGGTTTTGGAATAATGGAACACCATCTCAAAAAGGATATTTTTGGCCTCTGGATTCCTGATAAGAAAAGCCCCCTGCCCAAGATAATTCAGGACAAGCACTATAAAAACCCCTATCCATGCCTTTCTTATGGGTTTAGCTCCAAGGTGGCCCATATCCGCATAAAGCGCCTCACCGCCTGTAGCGCAGAGTATTATCTCTCCGAGTGCAATAAATCCTTCTACGCCATTGTTTTGAAAAAATTTTATTCCCCAATAAGGATTAATAGCCTTCAACACCTCGGGCGTTTCCATGATGGAGACCACTCCAACAAGCAACAGAGATAAAAACCACATACCGGTTATAGGTCCAAATGCCCCCGCCACTTTTTCTGTCCCTTTGCTCTGGAAGGAAAAAAGAGCTATTGCAATAAGCGATGAAATAATAATAATACTTGCCCTTGACATATTCTCTAACCCCGGGATTAAAACCGCTCCTTCTACAGCGCTCAAGATACTGATTGCAGGCGTTAGAACGCCGTCTCCTATCAGGAGCGAAACTCCCACAAAAGTCATAACAGTGATAAATGCAGTTTGTTTTTTATCCTTCAGAAGAGAAACGAGAATCTCTTTAAGAACAATCTTGCCGCCCTCGCCTCTTCTACTGAGGCTCATGGCAAGCCAGTCGAACTGGAGGAAAACAAGTATGATCAGCGTCCAGACGATCAGAGAGAGAACGCCAAGGACATTGCTGACAGTCGGTTTAAGGAGCAGGAACACGACGGTAACCGTATATATCGGGCTCGTGCCGATATCGCCGAAGACAAGACCGAGTGATTTTACTATCCCTTTTATCGGCATCCCTTTATCAGTCATTATATCCTTCCAATTCTCCTCTATAAAAAGTATGACAGTATAACCAAAATCGGGATATCTTGCCGGTTTTTCCCATAAAATCTTCGTCCCTTAATTAAAAAGCTTTAATAACGGGTTAGCAACGGACAAAATGATATCTCATGCACATAGATTTCATTATAATCGAACTATCAGAAGCCGGACCGAATATTTGCAGAATATTATTAATTATATCTTGAATTTGTCAAGAATACGAATTCTTCTGTTGGCCGGCACGAAACGTAAAGCCGTCAGATATCGACTTCGGTCAAAACGCCGTGGAGTTTTTTTGGAGGGAACCTGTAGAAACGGATGAATGTGGGGGTATTCCTCTTGATAAAATAAAAAGCCTTCCAGATGGGGTTTGTTGTAGTGACGTCCTCAACACCGTAAAAGACTGTCCTTTCTTCTATATCGGCTTCTCTCAATACCTCGTTTATATCAACAACCTCCATGTATCCTGTCTGTATCTCAAATACCCTGAGACCTTTGGCTATATCTTCCTTGAAGAAACCCGTGACCCCGAAAGGGTCATCCCGCTTTACAATCGATACCAATATATTGTCTTCGTATATTATCCCGTGATAGAACATTGTCTGTATGATGTAAAAAGGTATCTCCTGTATATCCCTTATAAGAAAGAGGGCGGTTCCCTGGATCTTTTCGGTCTTTTCATATACCCTATTGAATTTCATGAGGAACTCGCTTAGGGGCATGAAAACCATCATCGTATATAGCCGTTTCTGTCCCCTGGTATAGAGAATTATCATCGCAAACGGAATTGAGGCAAGTATCAGGGACCAATAACCTCCATGAGGTATCTTGTAAAAGTTTGCACCGAGATACAGAATGTCTACAAATGTAATAAAAAGGGAAATAACCGACAGGGCCGGTCTTTTCTTAATATAGAATATCCATGCCATCATGATGCCTGTAAGTGTCATCGTTCCTGTAACAGCGAGGCCGTAGGCTGCCGCAAGACGGCTCGATTCCTTGAATTCAATCATAATGAAAAGGACCGCAGTCAGCAAGGCCCAGTTTACCGAGCCTATGTATATCTGGGACCTGCGCTCTACGGAGGTATAATCCACCTTGAACATAGGCATAATCCTCGTAGTAATGCCTTGATAGACTATCGAAAAGGTACCGCTGATCATCGCCTGCGATGCGATAATCGTGGCTGCGATACTTAAGAGGAGAAAGGGGACGTACAGGCTGCTCGCGTGATGAAACACCATCTCGAACAGCAGGCTTTTCGCCCCGGGATTGGTCAGGAGAAAAGCGCCCTGCCCGAGGTAATTCAGAGAGAGCGCGAAAAAAGCGATCATCCAGCCGTGTCTTATCGGTTTTGCGCCCAAATGTCCCATATCAGCGTAAAGGGCTTCACCTCCGGTGGCGCAGAGGAATATCTCCCCGAGGATCAAAAATCCTGTCCATCCGTTTTCGATAAAGAACCGAATGCCGTAGTATGGGTTGACGGCCTTCAGCACCTGCGGGGCCTGAAGAATCGAGACTATTCCGACTATAGCCAGAGAAGTGAGCCATACGGCCACTATCGGCCCGAATGAAAAGGCTATTTTGCCTGTGCCCTTGAATTGCACGGAAAAGAGTCCGATGGCGATAAGAGCCGAGATCAGAACAATGGCGGTCTTTGAGATATTTTCGAGACCCGGTATCAGTGCCGCGCCCTCCACCGCACTGAGGATACTGATCGCCGGGGTAATCACGCCGTCACCCATGAGGAGCGAGATCCCTATGAAGGATAAGACGGTAATAAAAGCTGCCTTCTTTTTAGACCCCAGCATCGGGGCCAATATCTCCTTGAGCACGACCGTCCCGCCCTCGCCCCTTCTGCTCAGATTCATTGCCAATAAAACATATTGCAGGGAGACCAGGATCGTCATCGTCCAGATTATCAAGGACATGACACCCATGATGTTTTCGTAGGTAGGCTTCAACAGAAGAAAAACGACAGTAACAGTATAAATGGGGCTTGTCCCGATATCTCCGAAGACAAGGCCAAACGCCCTAAGGATGCCCTTTACAGGATGTTCTTTTTCAAGCATGATTTTTTCCCGCGGATTGGTTAGAAAGAAAAGTTTCCCTTGATACGCAGGATGGCGAAAAGAAATGTCATGGTTCCTCCCAAACGCCTGCGAGGTTAGCTGACGGGCTCGGATATGGAAGTATCCTATCCTTAAGAGTCAAAGACAATTAAGGAATACGCCCCATGTTCTGGTTCCCCCGCATCCCGGTATCCGGGATTTAGGCTATATTATATTTTGATAATATTCCTCTTTTATAGTTTTGTCAAGAATCCTGCCCTGGAATATTTCAAACTTTTCAATTCGCATACATTACGTAGATACATTAAAAAAGTAGTGTAATCACTGCTGCCCAAAATAATTTCAAATATACATAAGAAGGCGGGATGTTGAGGAAACAGAATAACGACACCCTGAAAATCAATCCACAAACAATTACAAAATAACACAAATACAGAGTTATCGTTAATACG